>JAQBNL010000054.1 GCA_028288585.1 Chitinophagaceae bacterium
TGTAGGCAATATTTGCTAAAAGGGCATTAAAGGGCGCCAATAATAACCCGGCTCCATAATCTGTATGCCAGGTATCAGAAGTTTCTGACGGCTGCCATACACGCCCCTGGTCGTAGAAGACTGTTAACCCTATTTTTCCATTCATAATATAGCTTCTGAAATTGGTAATAAACCTAAGCTCATTACTATTTGAAAAAGCTGTTTTTCCCCAAAATCTTTCCCGCCTGTATCCACGCAGATCATCCGCACCGCCAATATGCGGCAACTGATAGAACATAGGGTTACCGGTAACAGTGCCGCCGGCGCCCCTGATCGCTAATGAGAATTTAGGAATAAGCGGAATATATACCTGGGCTATCCCGGTATATCTTTGAAATGATTCGCTTTGTGTAAGGTTTTGAAAATACGATGCATTTGCTAAAAAGAAAAATCCGGATGTAGGTACAATGGAATCATTTAAAAGAACCAGTTTATACATAAGCCCAGCTCCTACATAATTATTTGTTTTAAAAATACCAGGCTGTGTGGGCGCTATGTTTTTTGCCAAAAACCTGTCGAAATCATTACGGATTTTTACACTCTGAAAAAAGCCGGAAACATTAATTGTGCTTTTTCCGAAATTTCTCTGAAAGCCTATGTTGCCTAAAATTTGTTTTGACTGTGTTCTGTTAAACGGAATGTCTTTGATAATTGATGTGGTATTATTTCCCACCCCGTAAAAATTTAACCATCGTATTGCATCATAGTCAGCATTTAAAAGCAAATCCCATTTGCCAATCAGTTCAGGAAAAATGCCTTTATAAAAAACACCAAAAGCCTTTTGCGAAATCGAATACTTTACACCAATGCTTTGCTTTGACGCATAGGGAAACTTTCTCCATTTATGGTGAGTGGCGTTATAGCCTAATCCAACAAAAAAAGGATCTTCATTAGTATATCCTAAAAGAGGACCAATACCTTTCTTGTCGGGCCTATAAGCATCGTAATCAAATGTATGGTCAGTACTATCAGAGAGATGCAATTTTATGGATGAGCCAATAAAACTATTTTTTGCATCATCATATACATGAATTTTAATGTTGGAATTATTGATAACAGAATCTTTTTCATCTCCCCCGATAATTCGAATTTTTATTCCTGTATTTACTTTACCATTTATCCTATAAATATCATTGCCCGATAATCCATATAGCCGGATCTCTTTTGTTTCACCTGTTTTAAAAACTCTTGAATAAAAAGGCTTATTTTTTATTTCTCCTTCTTTATTTATTTTATATAGATTAACAGAGGTTTCGTTACTATTCAAATGATTTATTTCAAATAACTCGTTTTTTTTGCTACCCACTATTTCCACCTCTTTAGCCAGGAAGTTATAATATTGAGTGGCATATTCTGCTAAATGATTTCTGCGGGATTTAAGTTTTGCGATGATTTCATTTCCGGAAATAGCAAAAATTTCTGCGGGCATTTGTTTTACGGAATTTTCAATAACGTTATCTGTAAGCGCATGTTGCAGGCCCCTGGCCTGGGTTTGCCACTCCTCTAAAGTAATTTGATTGGCAAAAAGCCTGTCGAGAAACCTTCTTTCAATAGCAGTAACATCTTGTATTGTATAGTCAAAGGTTTGAAGATATTTTTGCCCGCTTGCTGAAATAGCTGCTTTAAGCAACACACCACCGGTTGTAGAAAAAGCCTGGTCCCGGTCTGTAGGTATGGGCACATAAATATTTTGCTCTCCCTTTTCTATCTTACCCCATTTCCATTGATCTAAATGCCTGTCCCAATCACCAATAACCATATCAAATAATCTTGCTTTTATAAAAGCAACCTGGTCAACATGATTGTCATTATCATCATACATTTTGTTAAGCAGTTCATCAGAGCCGATAAATTTTGGGAAATTTAAAAAATTTGCATTGTCACTCCAGTCACCCGATGGTCTTTGTTCAAAAAGATAAACCCTGTCTCCATATACTGTATTAAGCGTATCAAGAGCCGGCTGCTTTGGAACCCATATAAATTGCGGATCAGAATGAGGTATGCCGGCAGCCTGTGCCATTACAGGCACACCCAATGCACCATACGGATGCGACATGGAGATTTCATCATTGGCTATATGCTCAATAAAAGTGTTATAAAAAATTGGCGGTATAAGTACTTTGAGCGATTTATTTACGGTGCGTAATGCATATTCCTTGTCCTGTTTATTTTTGAGGTGTAACGATTTGGACTGATGTCCTCCGCCTACTTTGTATTTTACTATTCCTCCTCTTAATGTATCCAGTTTAGCAATGGGGAATGTTACAGGAGTTGTCCATTCCTTGCGATAATTTTTACCCCAAAGCCATTGATAAAAGGAAGAACGTTTGTATTCAGGCCCTGCGGCAATGGTTTTAGTTTTACTGTTATCAGTATTATCCTGGGCGATTGTATTTACAGAAATAAAAATTGAAAGAGAAGCGATAAAAAATGTAAGGATGAATTTCATTATAATTATTTCATAATTGGTAATAAAAATCCTGCCAATAAGTGTTTGGTTCGTATATAAAAGTAAAGAAAGAATAACGGAGAAATAAAAAAGGGTTCAGAAACTGAACCCTTCCCTTTTGTGGGCCCACCAGGACTTGAACCTGGGACCACCTGATTATGAGTCAGGTTCTCTAACCAACTTAGCTATAGGCCCGCTCATTTTAATGAGGGATGCAAATATAATAAAATCGCAATTATGATTTGTTCAAACAAATGGAAAGTTTATCAACAATGCAACATTTGAATAAAATACCTATTTAACCTTTCATTAAAAATATTAACGTTTATTTTGTGCCTCAAAATCACTTATGCAGAAAATTGTTTTACTCTCAATCACTATTTTATTATTTGGAAATATACAGGCGCAGCAGGAAAAGGTTTCCAGGAAAATTGATATCAGCAGCCGTCCCGGGGATCATTTAATGATACAACTTTCATCCGACCACTTAACAGGGATGCCCGATAGCATCAACAGTCATCAAAGTGGATTTTCAAAAGGCTTTAATGCTTACCTGATGTTTGATAAGCCATTTAAATCAAGCCCAAAATATAGTATTGGTATAGGCATTGGCGTTGGAACAAGCAACATAGTTTTTAAAAAAATGAATGTTGATATAAAATCACTGGCAACAAAACTTCCTTTTACAGCCGTTGATTCATCCAATCATTTTAAAAAATATAAATTGTCTCTTTCTTATTTAGAAATCCCTTTGGAATTCAGGTTTTCATCTGATCCTTTGAACGCAAACAAAAGCTGGAAAATGGCAATTGGCTTAAAGGCAGGAACAGTAATTAATGCTCATACAAAAGGCAAAGACCTGCAGAATAAAAATAATACACTTATAAACAGCTATATAGAAAAGGAGAACAGTAAAAAATATTTTAACGGCACACGCTTTATGGGTACTGCAAGAATTGGATATGGAATTTTTTCATTGTTTGGCGCTTACCAGTTAAACAATGTTTTAAAAGATGTAGCAGGCCCGCCTATGAAGCTTTACCAGGTTGGTATTACATTAAGCGGATTGTAACCCTTCGACAATGCTCAGGATACTATAAAGTATAAAAGCGAATCAGTAAGGTTCGCTTTTTGCATTTAGGCAGGTATCTCTGTGTATTTTTGCATGTAAAAATTTTAGATTGATAGAAAAGAAAAGCATTATTCAAAAGGATATAAAAGCAGTGTTAGTTGGCTTAATTAATAAAGAGCAGACAGAGCATTTAGTAAACGAATATCTCGATGAGCTTGCTTTTTTAGCAGAAACTGCCGGCGCCAAAGCGGTTAAAAGATTTACACAAAGATTGCCCCATCCTGACAGCAGAACTTTTATTGGCAAAGGCAAGCTTGAAGAAATTAAAAAATATATTAAAGACAGGGATATTGAATTAGCCATTTTTGATGATGAATTAACCGGTTCTCAAATTACTAATATTGAAAAGGAACTGCAGGTAAAAACCATTGACCGCTCAGATCTTATTCTTGATATTTTTGCGGCAAGAGCTAAAACTGCTCAGGCTAAGGTACAGGTAGAGCTGGCACAATACCAATATATTTTACCCCGGTTAAAAGGTATGTGGAAACACCTTGAAAGATTAGGTGGCGGTATTGGCACACGGGGGCCTGGTGAAACAGAAATTGAAACAGACAGAAGGATTGCACGGGAGAAAATAACTCTCTTACGAAAACGCCTGGCCGAAATTGACAAGCAGGCTTTTACCCAGCGCAAAGACAGGGGAGAATTTATTCGTGTAGCATTAGTGGGCTATACGAATGTTGGTAAATCAACCTTAATGAACCTGCTTAGCAAAAGTGATGTGTTTGCCGAAAATAAATTATTTGCTACGCTGGATACAACAACACGTAAGGTAGTGTTAGGGCATACACCCTTTCTTTTAAGTGACACTGTTGGTTTTATAAGAAAGTTACCCCACCACCTTATTGAAAGTTTTAAAAGCACTTTAGATGAGGTAAGGGAGGCCGATGTTTTATTGCATGTGGTTGATATTTCTCATCCGCAATATGAAGAACAGTATGCGGTTGTAAATAAAACTCTCCAGGAATTAGGGGCGCTTGAAAAGCCCACCATCACTATCTTTAATAAGATGGATATGTATGAAAAAAATACATTCGACAAATGGCTGGAAGAAGATGTAAAGAAAGATATACTCCGTGAGCTAAAAGAAAAATGGGAGAGAGAAACAAGTGGAAATTGTGTTTTTGTTTCTGCCACTGAAAAACAAAATATTGACGGGCTACGGCAAACTATTTTAAATAAAATAAGAGAGGTTTATCAAATCCGCTATCCTTATAAAGCTGAATTTTTCTTTTGATGACAAGGGAGAAAAAATACAAATGGCATAAGATAGCCGGCACAGAAAGTGAACTGAATTTTGCAACCAATAATTTATTACAAATAGAAGTAGCAGGTAAAAAGCTGTGCATTGCTAAAGGGAAAGAGCTATATGCCTGCGCAGCCAAATGTCCTCATGCAGGCGGAATTATCGCAGATGGTTTTATTAACGAGTCGGATGTGGTTACCTGCCCGCTACACCGGTATAAATTCAGTTTACAAAACGGGAGAAATGTAAGTGGTGAAGGTTATTATTTAAAGACCTATCCCATACAAACTACTGCCGAAGGAGTCTTTATCGGTATTGAAGAGACAGGATTATTGAGCTGGCTAAAATAAATGCATTTCTATTTTTGTTGCAACCTAAAAACCTCTATTTTTGCAACCCAATAAATTCCTCCTTAGCTCAGTTGGTTAGAGCATCTGACTGTTAATCAGAGGGTCCCCCGTTCAAGTCGGGGAGGGGGAGCTTGATAGAAAAGCCTGCTGGAATCAGCAGGCTTTTCTATTTACTCTCTCCGGGATCTATAATTTACATCATAATGTTTTCAATTGTTTAAGATTCACATCTAATAAATGAAATGTGATTATCCTTTCCGGAAAAAATTTTTGTAACCCGGATTCTGCATTTTTAAAATATTCTTCTGTTTCAGGTGATACACCGGGGCCACCGATTATATAACCTATTTGCAGAGGGTCACCCGCTTTGTTGGATAATATCTGAATATCACTTTGGCTCGTTTCAGTAAAATAACCATATCCCTGGAAAAAGCCACCAACATGTGCTGCATCTAACTTTGAAACGCCATCCCCCTTATAATACACGGTATGATTTTTATCCAGTTTAAAGGGAGTACCTGTTTTACCATCCGTGGAAATTACTGACATTAATGATTTAAAAAAGCCCATACTTTAATTTTTGAAGTGAGAATTAAATTAACATGAATCGCTTCCTTATGTTTAACTTATTTATCGGGATAAACAACGCCTGCGTTCATAACCTTCCAATCACCAAATTGATCTTTAAAGACCCATGCTGTCATTATCCTGCGAACGTGTTGAGTTTCGTTACTATAAAATTTATTTTGAGTGAAATCAATTTTTGCATTGGTTACTAATCCACCTTTGGGAACCCCCTCAAATTGATGTTTTGAATTTGCCTTTTCTGACGTTCCCAGCTTTATACTATTTATAGTAACAGTATTTTTTTCACGATTTGCGGATTGCGCATTTTCCCAGGTTGATTTAAGACCATTAGTAATATCTTTTGCTGTGGGCTTTTGAGCCTGTGTGCTGCAGAAAAAGGATATCGTAATAAATAAAAAAATCAGTGTTCTCATTTTAATTAATTTTTAGTTTAGTATTAATTACAGCCAGCTATTTTTATAAGCAAGTTTTATGGCCTGGGCTTTTGATGTAACATGTAATTTTTGATAAATATTTGATATGTGTGTTCGTACAGTAGCAGGACTGATAAATAATTTTTCGGCTATTTGTTTATACTCTAATCCTTCTACAAGATGTTGCAACACTCCATATTCACGTGTGCTTAATCCGCTTGAAACTGAGTTAGAAGCTTCGGGTAAACCTGTTTTAAGCAACCCTAATGTTTTACGTGCAATAGCAGGCGACATTGGCACTGCATCATAATTCATCACATGCAAAATGGCATCATGCAAATTAACTGCGTCATCATCTTTAAGTAAATATCCATTGGCGCCGGCTTTTATTGCTTCAAAAATTTTTTCATTATTATCAAACACTGTAAGAACTATGAATTTCATTTTAGGAAAGAGCATTGAGGCGACAGCTATAGTTTGTATCCCATCCATTTCCGGCATTTCAATATCCATGAGCACAATTTCGGGAAGGTCTTCCTCACCCAGTTCCTTAATGCTCTCAAGAAAGACCTCACCATTACAAGCCTCCAGTATGATATTCATTTCAGCTGAAGCCCTTAATTTATCCTTAATTGCCTTGCGAACGATTAATTTATCATCTACTATTGCGATTTTTACTGGCATTATTTTGTGTACAAAGCTGAATGTGAAAAAAAGAAATACCTATACTGCAAATGCATGATTTTTTTGTAATGTTATTTCTGTGCCTGTGTTATCTGAATAAATATTAAACACGTAGCCTGCCTCTTTAGCACGGTACTGCATATTTAATAATCCATTTCCATCAGTAACATTACAAGTATCAAATCCTTTCCCGTCATCTTTTATTGAAATAAGAATGGTTTCATTGCTTTCAACCCTTACTATTATATTTTGCGGCTTAGCATGTTTAATTATATTTTGCAATCCTTCCTGCATAATTCTAAAAAGATGTAACGCGGCCGCAGGTGAAAGCACGTTATCCTTCTCTATTTGTTCTTTATATCGTATTTGTATACCGGGAGAAGCCGGCAACATTTTTTTTGAATATAATTTCAACCTGTCTATGAAATCGGTAATAGTGATCACATCATTGTTTAATACCCATATGGCTTCCTGTAGAGAACCCATGATATCTTTTGCATTCTCAGAAACATTTGCAGCCGATTGCTGTACACCATTACCTGTGGCATGCCTTTTTAGTTGGTCAGTATTTTCAATTAATGCAGTGGCATAAGCGCCAATATTATCATGCAGGTCTCTTGATATACGTTTACGTTCCCTTTCTTCAGCTGTTATAACGGCTCTTGCTGATAATTGCTTTTCTTCTGTCTGCATTTTCAGCAATTTAATCTGCTGACTTTTCTTATAGCTCCTGAATAAGATTCCTGTCATTAATAAAGTGACAAACAATAAAAGTAATGACCCGTAAAAAAGAAAGTTCTTATTAGTAATATCTAACTTTTGAAGAATTATTAAATTTTCTTTCTTACTCAAATCATACCGTGTATCCATTTCGGCTTTGGCTTCAACAGAGTTTGCTGCATGCATAGAATCCTGAAGTTCCATAACCCGTTCCAGCGCTTTACTATATTTTATATAATTACCTGCCGCTTTATAATTCTCGCCCAATGCATGGTACAGGTATGACAACTTAGAAGAAACATGATATTTATTTGCTATTTCAATTCCCTGCAAGCTTAATGCTATTCCTTTTTGTGGCTGTGAAATGCTGGCATAATAAATTGCCAATTCACTCATGTCTGATACTATATAAAAAGGATCACCTATTTCCTTCCGTATTTTTAACGCTTCATTTAATGGTGCTTCAGCAAGAGCGGGTCTTTTAGTATTAATATAAATATCGGCAAGAATATTCAGGCTGTTAGTAAGGAAAAAAAGATTTTCAGTTTTCCTTGAAAAAGCAATTGCTATTTTTATAAAATATGCTGCTGAGTCGTTTTTATGAAGTTGTTTATAAATTGCTGCAATATTGGAATATATATTACTGTTCTTTTCATGATGAATTTTATTATCCGAAGCATTTAATGCAGTGAAAAACCATTTAAGCGCTTCCGAAGGTTTATTCATTTCCATATTAAGCCACCCCATACCATTTAAGGCCGCCATACGCATTAGGGTATCATTGTTTTCTTCGGCAGTATGCAGAAATTTGTAAATCTTCTCAAGGCCTTTATCAAATTTGTCACTTCTTATAAATATCTGGGCTTCCAGTGCCATTAATTTCATCAAGGCAGTTACACCTTCGCCTTTATTAGGCAGTTTACGAATAGTTGTTTCGCATATTTTTAGGGCAGAATCCAATAAACTTTTTTTAACCAGGCAACTGGCCACATAATAATCAGCAAGGGCAAGATTTGATAATTTGTTTTGGTGCAGACTTATTTCCTTTGCAGCTGATGCATAAAGGCATAATGTATCAGTATTGAGAGATTGCTTTTCATCACAAAAAGTAAATAATGCCTGCAATTTTTCATCCTGGGTTTGGGCAGTTTCAATTTCTTTTTTTAATCTGTCAATTTTTTTTGTTTGCCCATTTAGCCCTGATAAGAATGCGAAGAGGTAAAAGCATAAGACAGATAAATACCGAAGCATATTTTTCGATTTTAACTACTACCAAAAAATATGATATATGATCACATCCCGGTATTTTAAAGCTATGTAATTATTTCAATAGTAAAGGAAATGATATTGAAAAAATACAGCATCTGCTGTATTGGTTTATGAATAGGGATAGAGGAATATTGCCTTTCAGAGTTATTAAAAACCAATTTCTTTTATCAAAATTAAGATCATGAAAAAAACATTGTTTATCTGTTTATGCATTTTTTTATGCCTTCCTGTTTGTAAAGCGCAATTTTTAAGCGACTGGACTAAAAATTATTCTACAGACTGTGCAAAATGCGGCGATCCATGGGTAGGAGAACTTTATTATAAAATATGGGGAAGATGCCCATCCACTGTAGGCGGAAATGACAATAATTGTAATATTTATGTCTATAATAATGCTAGCTGGACCAGCTATGATAATTTACAAACTATAATTAGAAATAAATACACCGGGGCAAGATCATCGGGATATGTTTACATATTTATTAAGCCGGAGAATGTTGCCGGGTTAGGACATATTGGTTGGGGCTTTCAAATATCTGATGGAAATTACTTTTGTGGAGCTACAGAAAATTACGCAAAGGGCGATATAAGAACATATATTGTTCTCGCAGGATATAATAACGATTTTTGGTCTGAAAGAGATACGAAGGATATGATGTTTGCTAAAATGAAAAGTTTAGGGTACAGCAGATATAAATCATTAAGTGTAAATAATCCGACATTACTAAAAGCGAAACTTAAAGCGGAATATATTAAGATGAATGGATTTCAGGGAATTTCTAATAATTGTCTTGACCATACTTTTCAAATACTCGAAGCATATGGAATTCCCTGGTACAACTTGCCGTCAAGACAAATATATTTAACACCTAACAAATGGTTCACAGAATTCTATAAAAGTATAAATGGTGGGGATTGGGGTTATGCCTTATAAAGTCAATCTATCCGGCATTATGATTTATAAAATTATTTCTGTTGATATTTATTCATTCTTAAACTTATTATTTTGAAAATTTTAAAAAATTCTCACAAACGAATACAAATAGCCTTACTTGCAGTAGTGCTGCCATTTGCTCTAATGGCACAAGATAGTCCTCAACCTACGCAGGAAAAAAATCCATCTGAAACATCTAATACAAAAACACAACAACCAGTTGATTTAAAAGTTGAAGGCAAAACCTATGAACAGCCTGAAGAACAACCGCCAAAAGTTACCCGCCAGGAATTACTTATGCAGGTTGGATTTGATATTTTAAAAGTACTATTAACCCCAAGGTCAAAGCCTAAACAAAGAAGCCGTGGAGAAGATATTACATTAGCTAACTGCAGCAGTTACAATGGCTATAAAGGTAATTGTACAATTTATCAATATACCAACAATGATTTCCCGGCAAATAATAATAGTTCGGCACAGGCAGCAATGGCTTCTGCTTTATATGCTGTTGGATCAAAGGAAAAATTTCCAGATCAAAAGCAATTAGCTGCTAACGTTTGGGAGGCAGCACCGCCTAAAATTACTTTAAAGAATATGCAGCAGCTATCAGGCACTTTAGGGACTGACTGGAAAGAGGTAAACCAGGGACTTGATAAATTAGGAAAACAATACGGAATTCAATATGCATGGATTGAAGGAATACCGGAGATAAAAAAATATTTGTCTATGCAGCTTCCTGTTATGGTTATGCTTGATGCAGGTGCACTGCCGGAACTTAATAATAAGTGGTGGGTTGGTCATTGGGTAACAGCTTTTGCTTACGATAACAACTATGTGTACGTAACCAACTTTCCTAACAATAGAATGACATGGAGTGAATTTGATGCGGCTTTTAAAAAAGGTAAGCTTGCTGTAGGCCATGGAACGGATGGCAAAGCAGTTGTTGTTTGGAAGTGATTTTAAAACTCTTTGTCATTGAGATCAAAAATTTTTATTGCGCTTATTATTTGTAACGTACTTATTTCTTTACAGGCTCCTGCTCAGGAGCCTGTTTTATCAAACATAGAAAGTGAAATAGTTGCAGATAAAAGCAAAGCTGGCAATGCCGCACTTAAGCCTGAAGAACGGGAAAAGATATTTACCCGTATTGCCTATAACACAGGACAAGCTGCAGAAATTTATTTCAATAAAACGGAATACGAAACAGCTACAAAATTATTTGTAGAAGCTGACGCTTTTACAAAACAATATCATGAAAGTTACTACTCCCGCTATAAACAGCAGCTCCGAGAAGCAGAAGAAAAACTACCTGCATATGATAAAGAAGTAAACCAGGAAAAGAAAGAAGCGCTTTATAAAGTCGGTAGAATTTTAATCTCAGCCTTACTTTCAGAGCTTATTACCGAAGCCCGTTATTTCCAGGATCAGGAGGCGGAAAAAAAATACCTGCAAAAACTCGCTACCATTTCAAAAGAAATAAAAGATACAAAAGGAGAAGCGAAGGCATATGAAAAATTGGGTGTTATAGAACTTGATAATGATAATGCAAAAGCAGCATTTGAATTATATGATAAAGCTTTTTCACTTCGCAAAACAGATAAGGAAGAATGGTGGACGTTGGATTATATAGCTAATGCTAATTGGCAGTTGGGCGAATACAATAAAGCCGTAGAAAGCTTTCAGAAAGAAATAAAACTTCTGCAAGAGCTGGAAGGCAAACCTGTAGAAAGCAATACAAGCGCTATCATTGAAAAGATGACAATACGTTCTTCCCTTGCTTCGGCATTATTTAGTTTAGCACAAATAAGGATGGCCCAGGGCAAATATGGCGAAGCTACCAAAGCCGTAAACCAGGTTGAAAAACTAATAACGATTTTAGAATCAGAAAAAAATCAAAATACAGATGAGATAGTAAATTCATTACTCACACTTACTATTGCTACACACAAGGCTACAATTTACCGGATACAGGGCAGGATTTTAGAAGCACAGGGATTGTATGAAGAGGCACTGAAAAAATATATGCTGGCGATAGACCTGTTTAGTCAACTTGCCGGCGGAAAACCTTCAGGTGCAATTGCTGCCCTGCGTGGAAGAATGGCGCTCATCTATACCAACCAACAAATGTTTGATAATGCAAGAGCTAACATTCGTGAAGTATTGCGTCTTCGTGCCCGCCTTCAGCAACAGAATGGTGCTGTGTATGCTTTGATATTTGCTAGCAGGATAGAAAAAGCTGCAAAGCAAATAGAAGCTGCATTAAAATTTAGCAGACAGGCAAAAGCTGCGGCACTTCAATTATCATTTGGCGAAGATGCTTTGGCGGAAGCAAATGAAACAGAAGCTGACATTCTTGTTGACAGATCACAGGATAAAAATAGTCTTACACTTGAACAGGCGATAGTAAATTATAAAACTGCTATTGAGGTTTACCGGAGAGCAGAATTATTGCCTTTATTGGCAAGATGTTTAAATTCTTTAGGGTGGGCTTATGAAAAAGCAGGAAAACTTAAAGAAGCTGAAGATGTTTATATCGAATCAATACAAATTACAGAATCGATCCGCTCAGGATTTGCTTCAACTGAACAGGGAGATGCATATAGTAATAAACGGGAGACTTCGGAAATTTATCAAAGGCTTATTGATCTTTTGGTACGACAGGGACGAACGGAGAAAGCACTGCAATATGCAACGAGAGCACAACGAAAAAACCTGGTAGATGTTATTCCTAAAAATGAAATCAGGCTTAACGGTAAAGCAGCCACTAATCTTAAAGAAGCAACACTTGCAGAGAACAGGATAAACACAGTAAGAACGAGCCTTGAAAAAATAAATTCAGAGACAGGAAGTCAAAAAAAGAATAATTTGATCTCTGCCTTAGGCAATGCCCGTCAGCAATATGCTTTGGCCATAAAAAAACTGGAAATTGAACAACCGGGTTTGCGGTTTACTGTTAAGCCCACGGACCTGCTTAAAATACAAGGATCAATTTCACCTGTTGAAGCTATTGTTTCATATTTAATAACCAGGGATAAGCTTTACATTTTTGTTGTGCGGCGTAATACTGTTGTTGTACGGCCTGTTGAGATAACTGAAAATAATTTAATTAGCCTGGTTGCTGCTGCAAGAAGCGGGCTTAATGATTTTGCAAAAGATTTTTATTCTATTTCAAGGGATCCTGAAACAGGATTTGCAGAAGAGAAAAAAAGGCCCGATTTAAGAAATAATGATACAACGGAAAATAGTAAAAAACTAGCTTCAGTTAATTCTTCGCTTACGGAGTTGTATCAAACCTTAATGATTCCTATAGAAGATTTACTTACTGGTATTGAAACTTTAAAGATCATTCCGAATGGAGAATTATTTATGCTTCCTTTTTCGGCATTGATATCTCCAAAAGATCATCAATACCTTATTGAAAAACACAATATAATTTTTTTAACAGCCGGTGATTTAATAACCATACCCTCTTCTATCAATAAAGGAACATTAATTGCGTTTGGCGATCCCACAGAAGCAGACCTTGAAGGAGCATTGGAAGAAGTAAAAGCCATACAATCAGTATACCCGGGTACAAAAATTTATAGCAAGGATGCTGCAACCAAAGTGCAACTTTTTAAAATAAAAAATGTAAAGATCCTTCATCTTGCCACACACGGGCATATTCTTTCGCCGCTGGAATCAAGTAACATTCAGCTTGCACATTTACCCCAAACAGAACAGCCCGATCTTACATATGGAGAAATTTATGCCCTTCCTATGCAATCAATGGAGATGGTTGTTTTATCGGCCTGCCAAACAGCTCTTGGCACTGTTTCAGGAACAGAAATAGGGGTTTTTATCGAAGCATTTCGCACTAAGGCAAATACAGTTGTTGCAAGCCTTTGGTCAGTAGATGATATGGCTACCAAAATTTTAATGACAGAATTTTATAAGAATTTAAGTGCAGGTAAAACAAGAGCTGCTGCTATGAAATCAGCACAGGTTAAATTACTATACGACAAGCGTACAAAGAATCCCCTTTTCTGGGCTGCATTTGTATTGTATGGAAACGGAGGAAAATTATAAAAAAACCCGCCAAAAAATCAGCGGGTCTTTTATTATAGTATGTGATTGCGATTAACTAAACAAACCACCTTTTTTAAGGCTGCGAACCGCTTCGCCTATCTTAAAGCCATTATTATATATTTCTATTTTATAATTGCCGGGTATAAAGTTTTGAACTTTTGCCAATTCAATTTGTACCTGTTTGCGCTCACCTTGTTTATAATCAACTTCTACTTTTTTAGTAGCCATCTTTTCAACACCTTCTCTTGTTACAAATTTAATTGCTCCCTCAGGTATAACAATTACAGAACCATCCGGCGCAATGATATTTACATAGATTTCTTTCAACCCGCTTTGCGTTATCCTGTTCTCATCAATATCAAAAGATATTTTAAGTTTATCTACGCGTTTTGCTGTTGTAGTTTCTTTTTCTTTTCCACTGGTCTTTTCTTTTACGCCTATAACATTTAAGTTAGACGCATGTAACGTGGAACCCACATCAATTATACCTTCTTTCTCTTTTATAACAACTGTAGCTGAATCATAATTTTTTCTTACCACATCTCTTTCTACCGTGATAACTCTCTTTTCTTCTGTTAATGTAAGATTTTCATTTTTCAGCTTTTCTATCTCTGCAGCATAGGTTTCAATATTACCTTTCAATTGATTTATTAAACCCCTGGCTTCCCTAAGCTGGGCAGCTGTTGCATTTTTATCATTGATGATTTTTTGAATTCTTTGCTTTAGGTCCTGTATATCCTTGTCTTTCGTTTTTAGCAATTCCTCTGCTTTTAAATTAGTACTCTTAAGCATATCCAGGTTCATCACTGCCTGGTTTAATTCACGCTGCAAATCATTCTTAGATGAATCGCTTGTGGTTAACTGCATACTGAGATGCTGTGCCTGTTCATTTGATTTACTCTTATCCCATATCAAATATGCCCATGTGCCTGCTAAGGCAGCTAATAATACGCCCAATAAAATGCCTTTGTAATTGTAAGCACGTTTTTGAGGCGTAGGCTTTTGTTCAGGGATGTTGCTGGTTGGAAAATTTTCGAAGCTCATTTTAATTTAAATTTTGAGGGTTTAAAAATGGATTTTATCAGCGGGTCTTAAGAGATATTTATTTTCCAGAATCGTGCCAGCAGGAAAATATTAATGCCTTACCCGGCATTTTAAGATTTCTTTTGCAACTTCTACGTTAAAAGGTTGGTTAAAGAGCTATGTTTTTTAAACTTTTAATTATAATAGCTGTTACAAAAATAATCTGGGCTGAATATTTTTAAAATATCATTCCTTGCTGTTGAAACGTAAAGCCTCTTAGTAAACTTACTATACACCTGTGTACTTGTACTGAATTATGGCATCACAATAAAATTTACCGACATATCAGGCAATAATTGTTTTCGAAAAACGCTTATAGTTTATCCAATTGAACTCTGAACTCTCAACGTCGAAAAACCACAAGTATGCCGAGATCTATCCGTTTACCGATAGCATTTTTATTTGCCTTTACTACGTTTATAAGTTTCTCCTTTTCATTTAAAGAAAATAATATTTCAACTAAAGCAGGCATTCTGGCCTGTTATAATGATTCTTCTTCAACCGAAACTTTTATTTCTGATAAACATGCAAATACCAAAGCTCCTGATACATACACTGTAATGAACCTGGAGAAGAAAGGCTTATCAAAAAAGGCGTTTGACCTCGCTTTAAAAGGATATAATAATCTTATCAGAAAAAAAGTAATTCGCAATAAAAATATTATAACGGTTATTGACTTCAGTAAACCTTCCAGTCAAAAGCGCTTATACGTTATTGATTTAAAAAGAAACAAAGTTTTGTTTCAATCTTTGGTTGCCCATGGCCGTAATTCAGGACTGGACTATGCAACAAACTTCTCCAACGAAAATGATTCACACAAAAGCAGCCTTGGTTTTTACGTAACGCTAAATACTTATTCTGGGGAATGTGGCTATGCTTTAAAACTAAAAGGATGCGAAAGAGGATTTAATGATCAAGCTTACAACAGGGCTATTGTAATGCATGGCAGCGAATATGTAACCGAACAGTTTTTAAAAAGCAATGGTTTTTTAGGAAGAAGTTTCGGATGCCCTGCCTTACCAGCAAAAATGAATAAAAAAATTATTGATGTTATTAAGAATGGCAGTTGCCTTTTCTTATATCATCCAACGCAAAAATACTTGTTAACCTCTCCTGTACTTCACGGATAATAACAACAGAACGGCACATGATATAAAGATTTTTTGTTAGGCACAACAGGAGAACACCACAAACCCCCGATTAACCTCGGGGTATTTTTTTTATAAAAGAAAAGCTGCGCTGATAAATTGGCAAAAGAATCCACCCAACAGCCCAAGATAAATATCCTTTTGTGTATGATCACTCACTATAAGCCTGGAAGTGCAAATTATACCTGTAATTAAAATAGCGATGGTTAACGGTAAAGTAAATGGCGAGGCTGCATTTGTGTTTAAAACAACAACCATTAAACCCAGCATTCCTCCACACCCGATAGCATGCATACTTATTTTAAAATAAATGTTTGCGATCAATGCAACTGATGATGCAAGAAAAACTCCAAAAGTAAAAGCGGTGAGTATTTGTGGTATCTCAGGCTGGTTATGGAAAACAAGATACATCCAGAAAAAAAATATACCGGCTGCCATGTAAGGTATTATCCTGTCCTTCTGTTTTTTTAAAAAGATGGATTCAATAAAGCCAACTCCCTTTAATAATAATACGGTTAACAGGGGAAAGAAAACCATATTTAATGCAACCCTAAGCATAACCCAGGTTTTGGCTTTTTCACCATACCCTGCAAAATAATTATGATGTACAAACACCAAATACCATGTTACATATAAGGGAATAAACAAAGGATGGAAAATGTAAGAGAATAATTTTGCAAAAAAAGTTACAATCCCCGGATGCTTATAAATATTTGCCGGCTTATTTTCTGCAGCATGTAAATTATCCATAATTAGAACATATTGTTTACAGTTCTTTTCTTAAGCGTGCCACCGGGATATTAAGCTGCTCACGGTATTTTGCAACAGTGCGTCTTGCAATATTGTAGCCTTTTTCCTGCAACAGGTCAGTTAGTTTTTCATCGCTTAAAGGATGCTGTTTACTTTCTGCTTCAATAAGATTGCTTAATATTTTTTTAACCTCTCTTGTACTCACTTCTTCCCCGCTATCCATCACAAGGCTTTCGCTAAAGAAAAATTTAAGACGGTAGGTGCCAAATTCTGTTTGTACAAATTTACTGTTGGCAACCCTGCTTACTGTTGATATATCAAGACCGGTTCTTTCTGCAATATCTTTTAATATCATTGGACGCATTTCTGTTTCGTCACCTGTTAAGAAAAATTCTTTTTGATATTCCATAATGGTTTGCATAGTGCTAAGTAAAGTATGCTGCCGTTGTTTAATGGCATCAATAAACCATTTAGCAGAATCAATTTTTTGCTTAATAAAAAGAACAGCTTCTTTTTGCCGCTTATCTTTTTTTGAACCCCGATCATATTCCTTAAGCATATCTCTGTAACCTTCGCTAATACGCAGGTCCGGTGCATTTTTTGAATTAAGTGAAAGCTCTAATTTTCCATTGTTATTCACAACAAAAAAATCCGGTATCACATAATTTTCCATCCTGTTACTGTCACCCACATGACCGCCCGGTTTTGGGTTTAGTTTTATTATCTGGTTGATAACATCTTTTATCTGCTCATCGGTTAAGTTTAAACCACGCTGAATTTTTTCGTAATGTTTTTTGGTAAACTCTTCAAAATACTTATCCAGTACCTTCATGGCTGTTTCAACAGATTTTCCATCTCCCGATTTTCTTTCCAACTGCAGTAACAGGCATTCCCTAAGATCTCTTGCTGCAACTCCCGGCGGATCAAACTGCTGAATTTTTTGTATAAGCTCTTCAATTTCTTTTTCAGTTGCCTCTATATTTTGCCTGAAGGCAAGATCGTCTGCAATGGCAGATAATTCTCTTCTTAAATATCCGTCATCATCTATGCTGCCAACTATCTGTTCAGCAATTTTTTGCTGACGTTCATCCAGGTCAAGCATACTTAACTGGCTTACCAGTACTTCATGAAAAGATGTTTCAACTTTATGCGGAATTGTTTTTGTTTCCTCCTGGTCAGGATAATTCTCGTCCCGTAATTTATAATCCCCCACATCATCATCACCATCACTCACATATTCACTAATATCAATATTCCCATAATCATCTTCGCTGCCGTCTTTATCAAAATCATCTTCCGGCGTTTCAAATTCCTCTTTTGTTTCCAGGTTATCTTCAAATCCATCTTCACCGGTTTCAAGAGCAGGATTCTCTTCAAGCTCTTCTTTTATCCGCTCTTCTAAATGGGCGGTCGGAACCTGCAACAATTTCATTAACTGAATCTGCTGAGGAGATAATTTTTGAAGAAGTTTTTGTTGTAAGTGTTGGCTTAATGACATTTTTATTTTTAAAATCTAACCTGTATAAGAAACCGTAAATTTACATACACTAAATCAATGATATGTTGTTTTGGAATAAAATTTGTGGCTTTACTGCAACTTTTTTTCTGTGCTCCTTTTTTTCAAGCGCACAAATTTCTCATTCTATTAAATTACCAGATACACAGTTGCCTAAGCCTGTATTTAATGTAATGAACAACTCCAATAATAAAGAAACGCTAAACTTATCCTTATCATTTGCCGTAATTCCTCAGGATTATTATACGCAGCATTTTGGAATTATATGTAAAAAAGAATTGGCATTTGAAAAAGCAACTAAAATTCCATTCCGGTTTAGATTGGGATCATTACAGCAATGTAATTACCTGGAAGAAAAGAGATAGAACTTATACTGAAGCATATTTATCTTTTAGCACTTTCTTTATTACCCCTGCAATTTTTTTCCCTTTTTCGCTGATCTGTTCTTCCGTCCATGTGAGACTTATAGCAGTAGAAATGCAACGGCTCATAATTGCATCGCTTGCTGTAAATGGTTCGGCTGAATATTTTTTTAATTGCTGCTGCAATGGTTCACTTTGATTATTTAAAAACTCATTATTTTTAAGATGATCCCATTTGCGGATGTAGTGCCAGTTATTATCAAACCAATAAAAATTGCCGGCTAATATATTTTGTGATTTCATTTCGGCAACAACTGCTGCGGTTATCTCTCCATCAGGTAAAAACCATGTAAGAAACGTACAGCTATCCCCTTCTTCATCATGAATTTTTCTAAATGTAACTCCGGGTATTGCACTTAAAATAGATTTAAGAAATGCATGTTTTTTTCTTTGTATAGCTAAGAAATTATTGAGCTTCCCTATTTGCGCCACTCCTATTGCAGCGTGTAATTCACTTATGCGGTAATTATATCCCACAAACGGATGCAGGTCTGCGCCCCGATCGGCACCCTGGTGATCATGTCCATGATCAGTGTACCCATCACATTTGGTATACACCTCTTCATTATTGGTTAACACTGCACCACCTTCGCCACACGTAATTGTTTTTACAAAATCAAAACTAAAAGTTCCTGCATCGCCTATTGTTCCAACATATTTGCCTTTGTAAGTAGCGCCTATACTCTGGCAGGCATCTTCCAATAAGATAAGATTATTTTCTTTGCAGATATTTTTTAAAGCATCAATATCAGCCATGCTGCCGCACATATGCACGGGCATAACACATTTTGTTTTTGATGTTATTGCGGCTTTTACTGCATTAGGATCGAGCGTTAATGATTCATCAATATCAACCAAAACAGGAATAGCACCAACAGAAATTACAGCCTCAAAACTTGCAACAAAGGTGAATGCGGGCATAATAACTTCATCTCCATATCCAATACCCAAAGCCGCCATGGCTGTAGTTAACGCAGCAGTTCCGCTACTGGTAAGCTGTGCATATTTGCTCCCGAATGTTTCAGATATTTTTTGTTCCAATTCCTTTGCCTTCCAATTTCCTTTGCGCTGGGCGTCAAAACCGTAACGCATAAGAATGCCTGTACCCATTACATCATCTATTTGTTTTCTTTCTTCTTCTCCAAAAAATTCAAAGCCTGGCATAACTAATTATTTAGCATGTAAAGGTAAAGCGATTTCTATTTCAGCACCCAATGATCTGCTGACCATGTAAGATTATACACCTTACTGTTTTCACTTTCATTATTGGTTTTACTTATAGAGCGTACTGAAATATAAAAATTATCCAGTCCCCGGAGATCATCAGGAGAAATATTTAACTGCATATCTTTTTGCGCAGGCAGCATTTTATAAATCCTGTCATTTGCAAAATCAATTGTACTAGATAAGTAAAAAGCATACTGCTTAATGCCTGATAACCTACGTGAAAAAATATGTAAAATGATATCTTTCGAATTAGAATTACCTACTATTTCTGCGCCTAATTCCGGCGTTGGTGGTTTTGTGTTATCAATCCACGGCATGGGAGGAATTATCGCAGGATATTTATAATAATTATTCTGCAAACTATCATTCCAGCCATTTGGATTTCTGGCAAAGCTTTTACTGCTGAAATAAATACTGCCCTCCACCTGTGGGTATTCTCTTACTTTTTTTATTTGATTAGGCAGTTCATCAGGGTTTTTCCACGCTGCGGATTTTGATTCATATGCCCTGTAAATTCCATGACCAATGTATAAATGTCTTCCATAAGAATGATTTGCCCACCAATCTATCAGCGTTGCAAACGGAACAACTTTCTGGCTGAATTCCCAATATAGTTGTGGCGCTACATAATCAATCCATTTATTTTTAAGCCACAATAAAATATCAGCGTACAGATCATCATAATTTGTTTGTCCTGCTTTTGTATTACTGCCTGCAGGATCTTTATCACTGTTACGCCAGACACCAAAAGGGCTGATACCGAATTTGCAAAATTTATTTTCCTGTTTGATGGCCTTGCCCAGCATAAGAATAATTGAATCAACATTACTTCTTCTCCAGTCCTCTTTGTTCAATCCATTTCCATACTTAAAAAAGGATGCAGAGTCAGGAAATTCTTTCCCTGCAATTCGATAAGGATAAAAATAATCATCGAAATGAATGGCATCTACATCATACCGGCTAACTACATCTCTTACTACATTGGTTACAAACTGTTGTACTTCCTTATTTCCCGGGTCAAAAATTTTAACAGTCCCATAGGGCAAAAACCAGTCAGGGTGCAGCTTTGTGATATGCGTTTGTGATATAGAAGATTTTCCAATACTAAACTCCGCCCGGTAAGGATTCATCCATGCATGAAACTCCATTCCCCGTTTATGCGTTTCGGTAATCATAAACTCTAAAGGATCATAATAAGGGATTGGCGGCTTGCCTTGCGTTCCGGTAAGCCATTCACTCCAGGGCTCGTATTGCGAGGGATAAAATGCATCTGTGGCAGGACGTATTTGTGCAATGATCGCATTCATCCCATTGCGTTGATGCATATCCAGTAATCTTATAAATTCTGTTTTCTGACTATCAGTACCTAAATATTTTTCTGATGGCCAGTCAATATTATCAACTGTAGCCACCCATACTGCACGAAATTCATATTTAGGTTGGGCAAATAAGCGAAAAGTGAAAAGTGAAAAGCAAAAAGTAAAAAGAAGTAAGAAAAGTTTTTTCATTGGAAGCAAATTTAGAAAAATTTAATCCTGCCAAACAGAAACGCCTTCACTGCAATTGGCGCAGATATCAATATTTTTCCTGCTGGTCATAAGTTCTTTTCTAAACTGCTTATAATTATCATTATGCCAAACCTCTTTAAATGACTGCATTTTTAAATTGCCCAGCTGGTGCGTTGCATCTTTATCAAAACAACAGGGAACCACCAATCCATCCCATGTAATTACATTGGCGTGGTGCAGCTTCCAGCAATGGTTTGCTAATTTATTTTTAGCAATATAATTGCCCTGTTTATCTTTTTTATACCGGCTGTATTTTTCATTTACAGGAATAAGATTGTTGGGATCATTTTCATAATCATACACCTGTGCGGTTTTAAATCTCACTTCATCTACGCCAATTTCTTTCGCCAGTTTTTTTATATCTTCAATCTGGTGCTCATTGGGCTTTACTACCAAAAACTGGAAGAATACAAAAGGCGTTTTACTTTTTAATTCTTTTTTCCACTTAACTATATTTTTTGCTCCCTCAATTACTTTATTAAGATTTCCACCAACCCTGTATTGCTGGTAAACATCCTGCGTTGTTCCATCAATAGAAATTATCAATCTGTCCAAACCGCTTTCAACCGTTTTTTTAGCAACCTCATCTGTGAGATAATGCGCATTAGTTGATGTTGCTGTATAAATTTTTTTATCAGCAGCATACTTTACCATATCTAAAAACTCCCGGTTTAAAAATGGCTCACCCTGGAAATAAAAAATGAGATATAAAATATCTTTATGAATATCATCAATTGTTTGCCTGAAGAAATCTTTTTTTAGCATCCCGGTTGGACGGGTAAATGCTCTTAAGCCGCTCGGGCATTCTGGGCAGCGAAGATTGCATGAAGTTGTAGGCTCAAAAGAAATAGAAATTGGATAACCCCACTGTATAGGTTTTTTTAAAATGCGGCCTGCCTGGAAACTGGTAAAAACTTTTGCCGCATTCCAAACCCTGCGCAAACTTAGTTTACTTAAAAAGTTTAAGCTATCATCCAGGTTAACCTGCGGCATGGTGTAAAGTTACTGCCAAAATGGTAAAAGAAAATTAATCAGTAACAGAGGTGTTTAACTTAAGCGTATTGCCCGAAACAGGAACTTCTATTAATTCTGAATTAAATACAAGTTTATTTTTAACGAACTTATCATAGTTCTCAAAAACCACATTAAGCGCAATAAAATTCATTACATACGATTTTGTTTCAGATGGCAGGTACTTTTTAATATCCCAAAAATCAGGATTGCTCTTTCCTGTTTTTTTCATTGCCTGCCAAACATTGCCTATACCCCAGTTATAAGAAGCAACTATCAAAAGAAGATCATTATTTAAATTTTTGCACCTGTCACGTAAATATTTTGCAGCTGCTAAAGTTGATTTGGCCAAATTTTTCCTGTCATCCTTCTTTTTACTCTTTGGATCAGCGGCCGTTTTTTTATTCACTATCTGCAAACCATATTCTTTAGCAACATCATCCATAATCTGCCAATAACCTACAGCACCTGCACCTGAAACAGCATTGGGGTTAAACGCCGATTCAAGAGCAATTAAAACTTTTAATTCCTGCGGAAGATTATAACGTTTTAAAACAGCAGCAATCTGTGGAAAATATTTTTTTCCTCTTTGATATGTGCGCATGAGATACTCTCTTTTTTTATTACTGAATTTTTGAACATAATCCAGCGATTCATCCATATGAGCCTGGAGGATTACAGGATATATAATATTAACCTCCTTAACAATAGTTTTTGTAAATGAATTTGTGGAAACATTGCCTGTGTTATTGGCGAGTAATCGAGTGGTGTCAGTATTTGATCCTGCGGTAGCAGAAAGTGTAGCTGATACAATAACAAAACCACACAATATTTTTGATAAGATGTTGTTCATAGATAAGCTGATCATTAATTTTTCAAAGGAATTTCGAGCTGAATAGTAATAACGGTTACTTACCCCTTAATATTGCCTTTTATCCTGATAAAATCCGAAATTTATACCCTGTTAAAACAATGGCTGGCAAAGGTAAACTTTGAACTTTTTTATATTGAAAGGTTAGCGTTAAAAGGCCGTTAAACAACCGCTATGAAATTACTTTTCCTCACCTGTTTGTTAATGTTTTCAAAAGTTATTGCGCAGCCGGTTACAAATTATATTGAGAAGGTGTATGAAATAGCTCTTTCAGAGCAAATAAGTCATGAAAGATTAATGAATGCTGACAATGTAAGTGCTTCTTCAAATAATTTTGATGTAAAATATTATCGCTGTGAATGGGAAGTTGATCCTGCTGTGAGATTTATAAAAGGAAAAGTAACTGTATATTTTACAATAACATCTGCATCCAATACTATTTCTCTTGATCTCATGTCTTCTCTTGTTACTGATAGCGTAAAGCAAAGGCATACTCTGTTAAATTATCAGCATCTCAATAATGCACTTCAAATAAATTTTATAAATACTGTTCCTGCAGGAAAGCTGGATTCTGTCAGTATTTTTTATAATGGTATACCGGCCACTTCTGGCTTTGGGTCTTTTATACAAAGCACGCATGCCGGCGTTCCTGTAATATGGACATTAAGTGAGCCTTACGGAAGCCGTGATTGGTGGCCCTGTAAAAACGGTCTTGATGATAAAGCCGATTCCATTGATGTTTATATAACGCATCCCGCCCTGTACAAAGCTGCATCCAATGGCTTACTGCAAACTGAAACACAAATCGGATTGAATACAATCACTCATTGGAAGCATCGCTATCCAATTGCCAGCTATTTAATCTGCCTTGCTGTTACCAATTATTCTGTGTTTAATAATAGTGTGCAATTAGGAAATATAAATCTGCCTATGCAAACATTTTGCTACCCCGAAAATCTCACCATCTTTCAAAATAATACCCCGCTTGTTTTAAATGCACTTCAGTTCTACCATAATACTTTTGGTGAATATCCTTTTATTAAAGAAAAATATGGTCATGTGCAATTTGGATGGGGAGGAGGCATGGAACACCAGACATCCACATTTATTACAACGCCCAATGAAAGCTTAATGGCA
The DNA here is from genome assembly GCA_028288585.1 of Chitinophagaceae bacterium. Taxonomy (GTDB): domain Bacteria; phylum Bacteroidota; class Bacteroidia; order Chitinophagales; family Chitinophagaceae; genus Ginsengibacter. The sequence continues at coordinate 24,629 of JAQBNL010000054.1, forward strand.
CATGAGCTGGGGCATCAATGGTTTGGGGATAAAGTAACCTGTGCCAGTTGGCAGGATATATGGCTTAATGAAGGGTTTGCAACATATCTGGCAAGTATGTATATGGAAAAGGCATATCCTGCTACAGTTATCAATAACCGTAAAGCCGAAATTGTAAATATTACCTCGGCTCCCGGCGGATCAGTTTGGGTAGATGATACTACAAATGTGAACAGGATCTTTAGCGGGAGGCTTTCGTATACAAAGGGGTCTCACCTTTTATATATGCTGCGGTGGATATTGGGTGATAGTATTTTTTTTAAAGGGATACGGCAATATCATAAAGATCCTAAGGTAAGCTATGGATTCGCAACAACAGATGATCTTAAAAGAAACCTGGAATTGGCGAGCGGTAAAGATCTTACTGCATTTTTTAAAAAATGGTTTTATGGCGAAGGTTATCCCAGCTATAATGTTGAATGGACCCAGGTGGGAAGCAATTATGCTAAGATAAAAATGAATCAAACAACATCACATCCATCAGTAAATTTTTTTGAATTGCCCGTGGCACTTAAATTTAAAAATGCAACACAGGAAAAAACAGTTATTGTGGATAATAAAACCAACGGCGAAATTTTTTACAGGAACATTGGTTTTATTGCAGATACCGTTTGGGTTGATCCTGACTATTGGCTTATCACAAAAAACAATACAACACAAAAAATAACTGATAATTCAGGCGGGCAGAATATGGTACAGGTATTTCCAAATCCTGTTCAGCAGCAGCTATTTGTTTATCTTAAAAATTATACATCCCTATATGCTAATATCTCTCTCTATAATAGCGCAGGGCAGCTTTTGTATAGAAAACTTTTAACGGTTAATGGATCGGAATTTATTGAAATTCCTTTCGGCCATTTAGCAAGGGGAGTATATTTTATTAAAGCAGGATCGGGTAAGGATGTTAAGTTTGTGAAGAAAATAGTGAAGTAGCAATTTATTAATATCCTGTTCTGTTGGCACGAAAAAAATATTCCATTCCAAAAACTTTATTCAAGGTACTTCTTACAATTATAGTAATTGCTAACGTAGTTTATTATGTTACTTACCTGTTTACCCGGCCACCACATATAATGTATCCAGCCTTTGGTATTGATATCCCTCAAAATTATTTATTGCATGGCATTGATGTAAGCCGGTACCAGCAGGTAATTAACTGGAGCGATGTAAAAGACATGCAGGACAAAAATATTAAAATTGGATTCGCATTTATAAAAGCAACCGAAGGAGTTGACAAAGTGGATGCCCAATTCAGCAGGAACTGGCTGCAGGCCGAAAAAGAAAATATTCCAAAAGGCGCTTATCATTATTTTACTGCAGGCAAAAGCGGGAAAGCGCAGGCGGCTAATTTTATTGAAATAGTAAAACTAAAAAAAGACGATCTTCCGCCTGTACTGGATATTGAAGAAACTTCAGGGGAATCAATAACTACCATACAACAAAACATAAAAGATTGGCTTGAAAAAGTGGAACAGCAATATAAAGTGAAACCGGTTATTTATACCAATATTAGTTTTTATAATACTTATTTAAGAGGATCATTTGATGAATATCATTTTTGGATTGCACATTATTTTCAAGCCGGTAAACCCAGGATAGACAGGAATTGGACCTTCTGGCAACACAGTGAGAACGGGCATGTTAACGGTATAAAAACCACTGTAGATTTTAATGTGTTTTGCGGAGATAGCACCGAATTTAAAAACCTGCTGATTAAATAAAAAGATTTTTTACCTTAAGTAATTAATAATTTTTATGAGCGAGGAGGATCCCGATGTTAGAAAATTTTTTACAAGAATTGTCAACTCCCTGGCAATTGGCTTGCTATGGCTTTTTATAAACTCTACTATAGGTATAGGTTTAAATCTTGCTTTTTTTGATGACAGGCCAGGTGTAGGAAATTATCTTTTTTACTGCTGGTTCCTAATAAGTCTTTTCTTATTAATTCTGTTTTATAAAAAGAAATGGAAATTGTAATTAGCTGCTGTGATCTGAAACTATCACCCATGCATTTTTTATTTTTTTGAAGAGCAAGGTAAAATATCCGCCTAAATCCCCTACTGTACGGGTAAGATGCCATTTACCAACTACAGAATAATAGAGTACAGATAATCTTTTTGTTTGAAGAATAGTAAAATCTAATTTGCCCATAGCGGCAGCATCGGGATAATTCTTTTTATAATTAGCAAGTGTTTTTTGCCAGCCATAAGTAACTCCTGATTTACCAATAAACATTAAAGAATCATTGTGCCAGTAAGGTTGCATAAAGTTTTCAAGATTGCCTTCGTTCCACGCAACAGATTGTTGATTTAAAATATTTCTTATTGCCACTTCATCTTTTGATTGAGCCGATGCATAACTAAACAGGAATAAAAAAATTAAAAAAGGAAATAATTTCATTTTGCTATTTTAAACAATATTAAGTTTTAATTGATAAAAGATAATCGTTGAAAGGAGAAGCTAAGTTAACGCAGATTCTTTCTGCAAAACCTCAATCAACTCTTTTCTCGGCGGTAGAAATTTATCAATGCACATGATGAGGAGAATTGCAAACCTTACTTTGCCTGCAATATTTATAATTTATAAGATGTGCTGAAATGATAAGGCATACCGCAATAGCTAAAAACAAATATTCCTCCCGGGAAAAAAATTGCTTCAACACAAGGAAAACAAATCCTGCCGAAAATATTAAAACAGGAAAATTATTTCGATGATGCTTTATATAACCATGAAACAAAGAAAAAGAGCCTACTACAAATGCCAGCGCTATCATACCCCATTCAAAATAAGAATTATGAATAATGTTTATCCCAAATATGGGTAATGTACTGGCAATTACCGGCAGAACAGCACAATGAATAGCGCAGCCAACTGAAGTTGCTATCCCTAAAAAATCCCAATTCGCTTTTAATGCCATTTGTAAATAATACTAACTGCAAAAATAGTAAATTTGCAACAATGATGCGAAAATTTATTAATGGTAAATCTAAATTGAGCTGTAGTAATTTTGTTAAACAAATATTTATATGAAAAAGAAATTGCTGTGGATTGGGGGATTTTTTATTGTATTAATGGCTGCCTTTTATTTTTTCCTGTTTGCAGGCACTGATTATTATAAAGCAAAGCTTCCCGTTTTGAATTATGTGCAAAATTTTTCATTTACTGACCAAAATGGCAAACAACTCACCCAGAGAAATGTTGAGGGGAAGGTGTACGTTGCTGAATATTTTTTTACTACCTGTAAAGGCATTTGCCCAAAGATGAATGCCAATATGAAAACAATTTATGACCAATATAAAAATGAAGCTGACTTTGCAATCATCTCCCATACATGCATGCCCGAAACAGATTCAGTGCCTTTAATGAAAGCATATTCAAAAAAAATGGAGGCGGGTTCAAACTGGTTCTTCGTTACCGGCAATAAAGATTCGCTTTACAAAATGGCACGTGAAAGTTATTTGCTGGACAATGAAAAAAACAACAGTCTTAACATACAGGACCAGTTCATCCACACCCAATTTTTTGCCGTGGTAGATAAAGAAGGCAGGGTTAGGGGCGTGTATGACGGTTTAAAAAAAGATGAACTGGATAAATTATCCAGGGATATAAAAGACCTTTTAAGAGAAAGGAAGACCCCTGCAGTTTTTAATAACTCAACATTTACCAATAACCCTAATTAATGAAACAGGTTGAAGAGATATTAAAAAAGAATCACTTAAGCGTTACGGGCAGCCGCCAAAAAATAATGCAGCTATTCCTCAATTCCAATGGGGCATTGGCGCATGCAGATATTGAAAAGAAGACGGGTGAATCTTTTGACCGTGTTACTGTTTATCGCACTTTACAATCTTTCGTGGAAAAGGGAATTATTCATTTGATACCCACCAGGGATAACTCTATAAAATATGCTTTATGCAAAGATGATTGCGAAGCAGGCCACCATCATGATAACCATGTACACTTTATTTGCGATGAATGCAGTAAAACTATTTGTTTGGATGATGTAACTGTACCACAGGTTAAACTACCAAAAGGTTTTACACCGCAACATGCAGAGATGGTAGTGAATGGAATTTGTGAGGAGTGTAAGTAAATTAAATTTTCTCCATCTCTTCACTCACAAAATCCATCAGCGTTTTAATATTTCCGGGAGAGAAATCAAATTTCAAACCTGCAGCTTCATACAATTGCGGCAAAGTTTTAGTACCCCCAAGTGCCAGTGCATTCATGTAATTATCCAACGCTTTTTCAGGATCTTTTTTATACTGCATCCACATACCAATGGCGCCAAGTTGCGCAATACCATATTCAATATAATAGAAAGGCACTTCAAATAAATGCAGCTGGCGCTGCCATGCATTTTCCATATATTTTTCAAGCCCGCTGTAATTAATTACATCATCAGAAAATTCTTTTAAAATCTCCATCCATTTATTATTTCTTTCTTCCACACTATGATTAGGATTTTCATATACCCAATGCTGAAACTTATCTATAATAGCTATCCATGGAAAAATAGTAATTGTTCTTTCCAGCTGGTGCTCTTTTGCTCTCTGCAGGTCTTCTTTATTTTCAAAAAAAACTTCCCAATGATCCATACTGAAAAGCTCCATTGCCATGCTGGCAACTTCAGCAATTTCCATTGGGTATTCTTTAAAAGCGCTTAATTCTAAATTATGCGTGAGAAAAGATTGCACGGCATGCCCGCCTTCATGTACCATAGTGGTAACATCATGCATTTGCCCTGCTGCATTCATAAAAATAAAGGGGGCACCACTTTCTGCCAGCGGACAGTTATATCCTCCCGGAGCCTTGCCTTTCCTGCTTTCCAGGTCAAGGTGCTTCATTGTATCCATCTGCTTTAAACAGTCTCCAAAAAAAGGGCGAAGTTGTGTAAAGCATGCAATGGATTTATTTATAAGCTCATCCGAAGTTGTAAATGGTGTAAGCGGTTGTGTACCTTCGGGCTCTGCCTCCACATCCCATGGTCGAAGATCATCCAGCTTTAATTTTTCTTTTTTCTTTTGATAAATTTTATTTACCAGGGGAAGTACATGGCGGCGAACTGCTTCATGAAATTTAAAGCAATCTTCTTTTGTATAAT
>JAQBNL010000064.1 GCA_028288585.1 Chitinophagaceae bacterium
ACTTTTTTCCAGTTCACCACATTCCAAAAAGCTTTCAAATATTCCGGACGCCTGTTTTGATACTTTAAATAATAAGCATGTTCCCAAACATCGCATCCTAACAAAGGGGTGCATTTACATTCTGCAACATCCATTAAAGGATTATCCTGGTTTGGTGTGGAGCAAATTACAAGTTTACCATTCTGCGATCCAAGCCAGGCCCAGCCACTTCCAAACCGTGTAGTGCCTGCAGTATTAAATTTTTCTTTGAATTCATCAAATGAACCAAATGCCTCATTGATCGCAGCCGCCAATTTTCCTTCAGGATTACCGCCTGCGTTGGGAGCAAGACTTTCCCAGAAAAAACTATGGTTCCAATGCCCGCCGCCATTATTTCTAACTGCCGGGCTGATACTTCCTGCATTCTTCACTAACTCCTCAATGCTTTTATTCTCATTTTCAGTTCCCGCAATTGCTTTATTTAAATTATCAACATAAGCCTGGTGATGTTTATCATGATGTATGGTCATGGTTTCTTTATCGATATGTGGCTCTAATGCTTCATAAGCATAAGGAAGAGCCGGTACTGTAAATGCCATAAAATATATTTTTAAGTGTTATAAAAATGATTGAGTGCAAAATTACCTGTATAATATTATAAAAGACCGGCAGTAAAAATTATTTTCCTTATCACGAAAACTATCTTCTTGCTTTAAAAAATGCTTTTATCAGTGCAGCGCATTCATCTTTATAAATGCCATTTAATATTTCTGTTTTGGGATGAAAAGGATTTCTTACCGTCTTTGTGAGATATTTCCTGTAACCATTTTTTTCATCTTCTGCAGCATAAACAAGTTTGCCAATTTTGCTCCAGTACAAAGCTCCTGCACACATCAGGCATGGCTCGATGGTTACATATAAAGCAGCTTCAGGTAAATATTTTGAGCCTAAAAAATTATAGGCAGATGTAAGTGCAATAATTTCTGCGTGGGCAGTGGAATCATTCAATTTCTCTACCTGGTTATAAGTACGTGCAATAATCTTATCCTGCATTACAATAACGGCGCCTATAGGAACTTCGCCATCATCATAAGCTTTTTGTGCTTCTTTCAAAGCCTGACGCATATAATATTCATCAGTTTCCGGCATTGTTGTTTTATTTACCTTGAGGAACAAATTTAGCGGTAATGACTGATTTAAATTCTTCACTTGTCAATCTGCGCAGTTATTATAACAGTCATGCTACCAGGTCATATACGTTTCGCAAAAAGCAGTTACAAACATTAAAGCAAACTTTACTTGCCAACGAAAAAGAAATTGAGCAGGCATTATATGCTGATCTTAAAAAAAATCCGGAAGAAACTTATGCTACTGAAACAGGATTAGTGCTTGCTGAAATTAATGTTGTATTAAAAAATCTTGGCAAATGGATGACCCCGAAATCTGTAGGCACTAATCTTGTAAACTTTCCATCATCCAGTAAGATTTACAGAGATCCGTTAGGTGTTGTATTAATCATTGCCCCGTGGAATTATCCTTTGCAGTTATTGTTGATGCCATTGGTGGGCGCAATTGCTGGAGGTAATTGTGTTGTGCTGAAACCTTCAGAGTTCTCACCTGCAACATCTGCGCTGGTAAAAAAATTAATTCAGGAAATTTTTCCACCTGAATATATAATAGCGGTTACAGGTGATGGCGCTGAGGTTGTTCCTGCAATGATGAGAAACTTTAGATTCGATCATGTTTTTTATACCGGCAGCATACCTGTGGGTAAAAGTATTTACCAGATGGCTGCAGAAAAACTCGTACCTGTTACATTAGAACTCGGTGGTAAAAGCCCTGCTATAGTTACTGCTGAATCAGATATTACTATTGCTGCAAAGAGAATTGCATTTGGAAAATTTTTAAATGCGGGACAAACCTGTATTGCACCTGATTATGTGCTGGTACATAACACTGTAAAAGAAAAATTTATAAATAACCTCAGGGAAAAGATTATTCAATTTTATAGCGATGATGCAGCCAATAATTATAACTATGGAAAAATCATCAATGAGAAAAGATTTGATAAGCTTATAAGTTATTTAAGCGATGGAAATATCGTAACTGGTGGCGATCATAACAGGGAGAAATTATTTATTGCACCAACTGTATTAAAGGATGTATCTGCAGATGCATCCATCATGCAGGAAGAAATTTTTGGACCAATTTTACCTGTAATTGGATACAATAATACCGAAGAAGCAATGGAAATTTTGCAGCGCAATCCAACTCCTCTAGCCTTTTATTTATTCACTGGTGATAAGAACCCGGAAAAAGAATGGATAGATAAAATTTCTTTTGGCGGCGGTTGTATCAACAATGCTGACTGGCATTTCACCAATCATCATTTACCATTTGGCGGTGTTGGTAGCAGTGGCATAGGCGCTTATCATGGCAAATTTACATTTGATACTTTTACCCGGGCCAAGTCGGTTATGAAAACTCCAACATGGTTCGATCCTGCTTTTAAATATCCACCGCTTAAAGGGAAACTAAAATTGTTTAAGTGGTTTATCAAATAAGAAAAGTAATATTATAAGTAATGAGCATTTTAAAAAAGGTCATCACAAAATTTTATGGGCTGCGAATGAAAATATCAAAACTTACAGGAATGGGCATTGCTATAAGTACAAACAATAAACACACACATCCGCCCGAAAGTTTTTATTCACTGGAGGCAAAAGCCAATAATGGGGAAGTAGTGAACTTTGAGAAATTTCGTGGCCAAAAAATATTGATTGTAAACCTTGCCAGTCAATGTGGATTTACTCCCCAATACAATCAACTGGAAGAGCTTTACCAGCTTCATAAAAATAAGATAACTGTACTTGGATTTCCTTCTAATGATTTTGGCGGGCAGGAACCGGGAACCGATGAAGAAATAGAGAATTTTTGCAAAGTGAATTTTGGAGTAACCTTTCCATTATTCCATAAAGACCATGTAAAGGGAAATGCCAAACAGCCTGTGTATCAATGGTTATGTAATGCTGATAAAAATGGCTGGAACAATGAAGAACCGTCCTGGAATTTTTATAAATACCTCGTTAATGAACAGGGCAACCTTGATAAAGTATTTTCTTCTTCTGTGTCGCCCCTTGAGGTTATTTAAGCAAAAAAAATACTTTATACAGGCATCTTTTTAACTATCCCATCCTGTTTTTATCTCTAACTTTACGTATTAAAACTTGTCAGCTATGTCACCATTCAATTTATCTAAGCCAATAGCCATCGGTTGCGATCATGCAGGGTTCGAATATAAAGAAGACCTGATTTCTTTTTTAGAAGGAAAAGGATTAGAGTATAAAGATTTTGGGACGTATTCTACTGACTCCGTAGATTATCCTGATTTTGCACACCCTGTGGCAAGTTCAGTTGAAGATAATGAAACCGCTTTTGGCATATTGCTTTGCGGCAGCGCAAATGGTGTAGCCATCACAGCTAATAAACACCAACACATACGTGCCGCTGTTTGCTGGGGAGAAGAACTGGCGGAGCTGGCGAGAAAACATAATGATGCCAATATTATCTGCATCCCATCCCGTTTTGTAAGAGAAGGCGATGTAGAAAAAATGGTTGATATCTTTATACATACTGATTTTGAAGGCGGCCGCCATGAGAAGAGAAAAGGAAAAATAGCCTGTGCCTGATTTTTCAAACAATACATCTTCTTAAAAAAAGGTTAATACCCTATAATATACCACAAATGGTATGCGTTTACCATTTTAATATGCGTTCTCTAACTTATAATTTAACTCAATGGAGCTATTTTTGCTTAGTATAGCAATACAATTATGAAAAACGTTTTTTACTCATTCCTATTCACGCTTCTTTTAATTCCGGTGTTTTCGTTTGCGTATAATGATACTATCCCTTTAAACAGGAGGGTATTTCATGATAATATAATTAAAGAGCAACAAAGGGCTGATAAGATAGATGGCAAAGTAGATGGGTTTATTAAAATATCCAATGTAGACGAAATAAACCTGCAGGTTACCGACGCAATATTTAGAAAAGTAAATAACCTGAGAAACAACATAGAAAAAAATCCGGCATTACCTACCAATAATGATAAAATAAGAAGCCTTAGGTTAGTAGAATCTCTCGTAAGAAATTTTAACGCAAGCTGGAAATCACATAAGCTTCCCCCAGCTCTTGCACCTGTATTGGTAGATAATTTTACTTCTATTTTAAAAGCCAATGCCAGGGGCGAAAGTATGGCGCCATATATTGACCAGGTTCCTTATGAGGTGGGGATGATAAACTCGGAAATTTTTAAGGACAATATCGGGTACAAAGAAAGCCGTAAATATTTATTTTTAAAATATTCCAATCTTCATCCTGATAAAATTTTATCAAGTATCGGTCCTTATATTGATGAGCCTTTCGCAGATGAATTGGTATTGGTAGCCTATCATCAAAGCCCAAGTCAAATATATTCATATGCGCAGGCAGCCAATAGTCCGCAGGGCAAACTGATAAAAAGAAACCCGGATAACCGTATAAAAACAATTGTACAATTAAGTACCAGGAAGGATGCATTATTTTATTTTCCTTTTTTAGATGACCTCATCAGCGGGAAACAAACGATAGAAAGTATTTCAAAATATGTAGGCACCGACAGTACAAAATATGATAGTGTAGGATATTATAAATTATTAGTAAGAACAGAAATTGATTATTACAACCGGTTGCTTCATAAGGATACCCCTGTAGCAATGCTTGGTGTAAACGGTTTAACTGATATGCTGCAAAGAAGAGCCATTCAGCATTTCGTTACCCCTATTAATGATCTTCACGAAATTAGTAACCCCGCAATCAGATTTAAAGCATTAAACCCGCTTGATGCGCAGGACCTGTATTATATGTTGGTGTTGGGAGAAAATGAAATTTTTACATCGAGTTATAAAAATGCGTTTGACTATATGATTAAACGCATGGGCACTATACCCCATGGCGATTCATTGCTTATGTCAGTGAATTTTGATCATTTCAAAAAGTTTATAAAAATGGCAGCCGGCTATAATAAGCTGGATACATTTTTAAGAACAATGAGAGGAACTTCCGAAATCTTAATGAAGGCTTTTGTTGCCAATTTAGAAACTGCTCCTTTATTAGAAGATGGTTCTCCCTCATTGGAAGATGCTGTTGATGTAGCAGATTCTTATGGAAGCATACGCAACCCTGTACTGCTTAGGTCTATGCTGAAATATGTTTCGGATAATGAACAACGCTGTGCACAAAATGGCAGTTCACGGGGCCAGAAAATTTATAATCTTTTAAAGATGATCTTTCTTTCAGGAGATTCAACCAATCATATAGACCTCTCGAAAGAAATTGGAATACCTCCTGTATATACTGTTGATTATGCCAAGCTGGCCGATGATACCGGCAGAATTATTGAACAGGTATTTTTTTATGGAGATAAAGATGGAAAGGAATCATTTGCCAGTTATATGCAGTCCTTTCAAAATCCTGATTGGAAGATCATACCTAACCCCAACAAACAATGGGTTGAAATAAAATCGGTAAAAGGAAAACCCGTTTTAATTTTTGCAAACCTGCCTTTAGATAATGAAACCGATAAAGATGCGGCTGCCCAAACAGCGCTTATCGATTATCTGGATACGTCTAACTTAAGGCCAACAATAGTAATTCATCGGGGGCATAGTTATCATCTGCAGTATACTATTAAACAGTTACCCGAATCAGCAAAAATAATAATGCTCGGTTCCTGTGGTGGTTACAATAATTTAGCGAAGATATTAGATTATGCACCGGAAGCCCATATAATTTCTACCAAGCAAATTGGTGCAAGAGATGTAAATAAGCCAATTATAGAAGCAATAAATAATACGTTGCGTGCAGGTAAAAATATTGACTGGCGGGATATGTGGAATAATCTTGAAGTTCTTTTTACCAAAGCGGGCAGGGATAAAAAAGATCTGTTCGACGATTATATTCCACCACATAAAAATCTTGGTGCATTATTTATTAAGGCCTACTCAAAAACAGGATCTTCATTGTGAAACGTAAAGCCTGGCGTAAATCTTTTTTACCACTTCTATATTCACGATTCACAACTCACCATTCACACTTAAATTTGCTGAATGCCGGCAAGAAAATTAGGGAAGAAAATATTTGATCTTACGCAGCTTAAAAAAGTATTTCGCTTTGCCGCACCGTACAAGAAAAAATTATACGCTTCTATTTTTCTTTCTGTTGTATTGGCCGTAATATCTCCGCTGCGACCATTCCTTATCCAATACACGGTAAACAATTTTATTATAGACCGTGATACTTACTGGCTTATTCTTATAACCGTTATCCAGATAGGAATGCTTTTATTTGAAACCGGTCTTCGTTTTTATTTCACTTACATCACCGCATGGCTGGGGCAGTCAGTTATAAAAGACCTGAGAGTTGCTGTTTACAAAAAAGTGCTTGGCTTAAATCTTTCCCAGTTTGATAAAACCCCTATTGGTACATTAACAACACGAACAGTAAATGATGTTGAATCAATAAATGATATTTTTTCTGACGGGCTGATTCCTATTATTGCTGATGTTCTTTCCATCATTTCTATTTTGTGTTTTATGTTTTATGTTGATTGGCGGCTGGCGCTTATAAGCCTTGCTCCTTTCCCAATTTTAATTATAGCCACATATTTCTTTAAAGAAAGTGTGAACAGATCTTTTATTGCAGTGCGTAATGCTGTTGCCCACCTTAATGCATTTGTGCAGGAGCATATTACCGGTATGGCTGTAGTGCAGGCTTTTGCAGTGGAAGATAAAGAGTTTGAAAAATTTAAAAAGATAAATAAAGAGCATCGTAATGCCAACATCAGGGCTATTCTTGCTTACTCTGTTTTTTTTCCTGTTGTAGAAATTGTGCTCGCATTCTCCACAGGATTACTGGTATGGTGGGGAGCAAACAATTCTTTCAACGCAGGCATTATCATTTCGTTTATCATGTACCTGAATTTATTGTTCAGGCCATTACGGGTAATTGCAGATAAATTTAATGTGCTGCAAATGGGCATGGTGGCCAGTGAACGGGTGTTTAAAGTTTTGGAGAACGAAGATTTTATCCCGGCGGCAGATAAAGAAATTAGTTATCAAAATAAATTAGGCGGAAAAGTTGAATTTGAAAAAGTTTGGTTTGGGTATAATGAAGAGCAATATGTTTTAAAAGATATTTCATTTACCATACAGCCCGGTGAAACGCTTGCTATCGTGGGGCATACCGGTAGCGGAAAAACTTCTATTATCAGTTTACTTAATCGCTTATATCATATTCAAAAAGGGGTAATAAAAATTGATGATACTGATATCAACCAATACAAATTAGATTACCTGCGTAGTAACATAGCAGTTGTGTTACAGGATGTTTTTTTATTTAGTGGTACTATTTATGATAATGTAACGTTGAGAAACGATAAGATAAAAAAGGAAGAAGTGATAGAAGCTGCAAAGCTTATCGGCGTTCATAATTTTATAATGCGGCTGCCTGGTAATTATGATTACAACGTAATGGAAAGGGGAGCAACATTATCCCTCGGGCAGAGGCAATTGTTATCTTTTATAAGAGCATTGCTGTATGATCCTTCCATTTTAATTCTTGATGAAGCAACCTCATCTATAGATACAGAAAGCGAAATATTAATTCAGCAGGCAATTGATAAACTGATCTATGGAAGAACTTCCATTGTTATTGCTCACCGTCTTTCTACCATTAGAAAGGCCAATAAAATTTTAGTGTTAGATAAAGGGGAGATAAAAGAAATAGGTACACACAATGAGCTTTTAGCAAAGCAGGGCTTTTATTACCAGCTTCATAAAATGCAGTTTGAAAAGAAGGAGGAATTGGTTTGAAGCCGCATTATTAGTAATTTAGAAGCATGAGTTTAGACCCCTCTAAAAATACATTGCAGGATATCGATGCACTTTATCTTTATGAAGAAAAGTCACGCAGGAAGGAAGCAATTTTAAGAACAGATACAGAAAAATTTTTCCAGTTTACACGTATGATGCGTATCAATAATACGCTTAAGAAGGCGAAAATAATTCATAAAAAGAAGGATTAGCTTATGGATATTTTGGATGAAGAGTTATTAAAGTTCTGGCGCTCCTTGAACGATAATAATGTGAAATATATAATGGTTGGAGGCTTTGCTGTTAATATGCATGGTTATACCAGGGCGACAGATGATATTGATGTGTGGATAGAGGATTCATTAATTAACAGGAGAAATCTTGGAAAAGCTTTGGAGAAATTCGGCTATGGAGCTATATCGTGGGAGGAAATACAATTTCTTCCAGGCTGGACTAATTTTTATATTGGCCCCGGAGTTGTTCTTGACATAATGACTTCGATGAAAGGCATTGAAATTCCTTTTGGACGAGCATTGGATGAAGCGACTTTTGCCGAGATTGATAGTATACAAGTGCCATTTCTCCATATCAATCAATTAATACAAAATAAAAAAGCCGTTAACCGCTCTAAAGATCAGATAGATGTAATTGAGCTTGAAAAAATTAAAGAATTAAGAAAAGAAATGGGACTGGATTAATTCTTCCAATCTAATTTTTAATTTCCCCTCTTCGGCCTTATCTTTGCGCCAAAATCAGGAATAGGTATATGGCAAAGAGCATAAAATCTATATTGGTAGCCGTTTTCAGCGTATTTTCAGTACTTTTTTTTAATACGTCTTTAGCGCAGGAAAAAAGCGAAGCTCATGTGGCAAATGAGAAGACAGAAAAGAAGGCTTTTGATGCCAATGAAGTTATTTTCGGTCACGTTTTAGATGCTCACGAATTTCACTTTTTATCTTACAAAGGCAGCGACGGTCAGCAGCATCATGCAACTATTCCCCTTCCGGTTATTTTATATTCTCCCCAAAAAGGCTTTGCCGTTTTCATGTCCTCAAAGTTTCATCATGGAGAACATACTTATAAAGGGTATGACCTTTTAACAGATGAAAAAATTGCAGAACACAAACTTGACCCAAAAAAATATACAGCAGGACAAATTGTAGGAGTAAACAGCCAGGGGGAAATTGATAACAATATAAAAGTGTATGATGTTTCGCTTACCCGCAATGTTGTTCAAATGCTTTTAGCGCTTGCTTTGTTAGTTTGGGTTTTGTTGTATATGGCAAAAAAATACAGAAGTGGCCAGGGAATTACTTCTGCTCCAAAAGGAATACAAAACGTAATGGAGACCCTTATCAATTTTATTCGTGATGAAGTAGCAGTGCCAAATCTTGGGCATAAATACAAAAAGTATTTTCCGTATTTGCTTACTGTTTTCTTTTTTATTTTAATAAATAACCTTGTCGGCTTAATCCCGGGATCAGCCAATGTTACGGGCAATATTGCATTTACTATGGTGCTGGCAGTTATCTCATTTGTTGTGATAATGATTAGTACCAATAAGCATTATTGGGGGCATATTTTTAATCCGCCTGTACCCGTGGGGGTAAAACCAATTTTAGTTTTGGTGGAGGCGTTGGGAGTACTCACAAAGCCTTTCGCATTAATGATTCGTCTTTTTGCAAACATGATTGCAGGGCATATTATTATCATCAGCCTGATATCACTGATATTTATTTTTGGTTCATTAAGTACGGCAATAGGATGGGGTTTTTCACCCTTGTCAATCGCGTTTGTAGTATTTATTTATTTTATTGAACTTTTGATTGCCTTTTTACAGGCATATATTTTTACCATTCTTACAGCAGTATTTATTGGCCAGGCTTTTGAAGGCGGGCATGATGACGTGGATGGACATACGGAAGCAGTTATTATTTAGTTTTTATTTTTAATTATATAAAACAAGTATCATGGATTTATTGAATGTTTTTTTAAGCACAACAGTTTGGGCAAATGCAGGTGGTGCTATTGGTGCCGGACTTGGCGCAGTAGGCGCTGGTATTGGTATCGGACAGATTGGTAAAGGCGCTTTGGAAGCCATTGCCCGTCAGCCGGAAGCATCAAACGACATTCGTGCCAACATGATTCTTACTGCCGCTTTGGTTGAGGGGGTTGCCCTTTTTGCGGTTATCGTAGGTATCCTGGCAATGTTTGTGTAAAACAGCTTACTGCACTCAATGCACAGGGCGGAGAGTGTAGTATTTTTTAAAGTTCTTTACAATTGAGTGTTTTTGATTTTGGTAGCAGGCGTTAGTGCTGCTATTAAACATCGTTGTGTCACTCACTTGTACTATTATACCATTATTCAACAAAAGAAATTCAGGTCTAAAACCTTAAACGTTTTGAACCCCTTAACCTTTTAAACTTTTAAAAATGCAGTTACTTACACCTGCTTTCGGTTTAATCATCTGGACGTTACTTGCGTTCCTTATAGTATTTTTTATTCTTAAAAAATATGCATGGAAGCCAATCCTTAATTCAATGAACCAGCGTGAAAAAGGCATTGCTGATTCTTTGGCAACAGCAGAAA
>JAQBNL010000084.1 GCA_028288585.1 Chitinophagaceae bacterium
ATGCCGTATAAGTGAGTGACACAACGATGATGCCATGAAATACAAACGCCGGCTCAATAATTAAAACAAAGTAAGGGCATCATTGTTTAATTTTGCTTTTTATAAAAGTTTTTAACAAATAATTGAACGATGACGCAGGAAGATATTTTAAAAGCGCTTGGTAATGTGCAGGAACCTGATCTTGGGAAAGACCTTGTGACGCTGAATATGGTGAAGGATATTGTTATTAATGAAAATAATGTTTCGTTCACCGTGGTGCTCACTACGCCTGCCTGCCCGATGAAAGACCTGATAAAAAATGCATGTGAGAATGCTGTAAAAATATTAGTGAATAAAGAGGCGCTTGTTACGGTGAATTTTACATCCAACACCACTACCATTCGTAAAGACAATAAAAATATTTTAAGCGGTGTGAAAAATATTATTGCTGTTGTAAGCGGAAAAGGGGGTGTAGGTAAAAGTACTGTGGCAAGTAATCTTGCATTGGCTTTGGCAGACAGCGGTGCAAAAGTTGGGTTAATGGATGCAGATATTTATGGGCCGAGTGTGCATATAATGTTTGGTGTTCGTGGTGAAAGACCATTGATGAAAGAAGGAGAGGGCGGTAAGGGATTAATAGTTCCGTTGGAACGTTATGGAATTAAATTAATGAGCATTGGTTTGCTGGTAGATGAAAAGCAGGCCGTTGTTTGGCGTGGGCCAATGGTAAGCAGCGCTATCCGGCAATTTGTTACTGATGTGGATTGGGGTGAGCTGGATTATTTAGTGATTGATATGCCACCAGGCACGGGTGACATTCATTTAACCATCGTGCAAACCGTTCCGGTAACAGGTGTAATCGTTGTTACTACTCCGCAATTGGTAGCGCTGGCTGATGCTAAAAAAGGAATTGCTATGTTTAACCAGGCGCAGCTAAAAGTGCCTGTGATAGGGCTTGTAGAGAACATGAGCTATTTTACCCCGGCAGAATTGCCTGACAATAAATATTACATCTTTGGAAAAGAAGGCGGCAAAAAGCTGGCGGATGAATATGATATTCCTTTTTTGGGAGAAATACCATTGGTGCAAAGTATTCGTGAAGGCGGCGACTCCGGCGTTCCTGTTATGATGAGTGATGATCTGATTAGTAAACAGGCTTTTATTGATTTTGCTGCAAATGCAACAAGAGGAATTGCGATGCGTAATGCCGAGATGCCCGCAACAGAAGTTAGCGAAGTACTGGAAGTGAGCGGCAGTTGATTCTGCTACTTTTTTAAATACAACCTTTTCTTCTTATAATTAATTTTAGCCTTATACTTTATTAAAATATCTGCGCCGATAACACCATTGCAAGGCTCGGTTATTCCTTTTTTTGCCAGGGATTCATTTATATGCTGAAAATCTGTTGCATACAGATCGAATGATGATATCTTAAAATCGTTGATCTTAAAAATATCTACCTGTTTATGGAATATCTGCATCTGTGATGTTCCAACACCGCCACCCAACTCTTCAATAGATGCAAACTCCAGCAAATTGTCTTTTGCGAAACCAATATCAATAACGGTATTACTTGCACCGGTATCAACAAGAAAACAGGCTTTAATATCATCTATAGTTACTTCAACTTCCAAATGTCCAATCACATTTAGCTTAATTGGAATTACTGTGTAATTTCTTTTCCTCATAATGGAAAAATATCATTTTATGGAGAATAAATTTTATTTTTTTCTAAGCCAAATTCATAATTACCATTCAGCAACTTAATATCACCGCTTATGGGTGATATTGTTCAATAATCTATATAATAGGTGCATAAGCAACCATTGCGATATACCTTTGCAACGCAATTCAAAAGATGATCATCCTTCACTGAAAATATCGTAGAGTAACGATAAACAGTAGCTACCAGAGTAATTTATGGTAAGCCCGAACTGCGAATTTTTCTAAAATTTAAATTTGATTTTATGACCAGTAAAGTAATGCCTTCAATAATACATATTGAAGAAGAAAGTTTAAAACAACTTGTAACAGAGGTAAAAGAAACTATAGCAACCAATATTAATGAGCAATCATCCAAATTAAAAAATAAAAAATTTGGTATAGCAGATATGTGGAATTCTCAAAGAAATCTTCGTACTGCCATTTCGATGAGAAGACACTACCCTAAAGCTTTTTAGGATAGCTGGGGTATAACAGTAAAGCCATGTTATTAAAGAATGATATATTGCAAAAAATCGTTCTTAAGCATGGCTTTTCTTATTGATAAATATCTGCCGGCATACACTTACAATGAATATCATGAGAGATTAATAAATGCTTCGGCTGAGGATTGCTTTGTTGTAACCAGGAACCTTGATATGAGTAAATCCTTTATCACAAAGGCTCTTATGAAGCTGAGAGGATTGCCAACAAAAGACCTGAGGCTACAGGGATTTATCAAAAATATTTGCTTTACCTATCTGGATGAAGATCCCTTTAAAGAATTTGTGATAGATGCATCTCAACATAACACAAAGATCATCTGGAACTTTTATTTTAAAAAGGTTAAAGAAAATAAAACTCTTGTAAGCACAGAAACAAGAATTAGATGCTTAACAAAAAGAAGTAATTTTTTATTTTCTCTTTATTGGTTTTTTGTAAAACCGTTCAGCGGAATAATAAGACTTGAAATGCTGCGGTTAATTAAGAAAAAGGCAGAAAAAAACTGATGGTGTCATTAAAATATATTTCCTGTTTTTGAGGAATCGCATTTTTTAGTTGCGGCGCACTAACCCCATTTTCAATTATCAATTCTTCATTTCGTATTATTCTTGCTTCATCCCACAAACCTGCGTCAATAAAGGATTGCAATAATTTTGCACCGCCTTCCACGATGACACTCTGAATAGAGAGTTGGTATAATGCTTTTAATATTGGTTGTAAAAAGTTTTCTTCTTCAATCTGGTAAAAAATAAGATTTCCATCTTCTTTATGTTTTAGTTTGTTGAAGATAATTGTCTTAACCTCTTTATTAAATATTTTTAAATGAGAAGGCAAACGAAGATTCATATCTGTTACCAGGCGAATTGGATTATTTCCATTCCATAATCTTGTAGTCAGCGATGGGTCATCATTCAAAGCTGTTTTGGTTCCAATCAGAATTGCCGCTTCTTCACTTCTCCATTTATGCACCAAACGGTTGGTATATTCATTGCTTATCAGAACTCTTTCAGTATCACCTCCAATTTTACCATTTGCACTTTCTGCCCATTTTAAAATTATATAGGACCGTTGTTTTTGATGAAAAATAAAGAAGCGTTTATTTAGTTCTTTGCATTCGTTTTCTAAAACGCCTGTGATCACTTCAATTCCTGCCTCGTGTAATTTTTTGATCCCCTTACCATCCACTTCTTTATAAATATCCTTACAACCTATTACAACTTTAGGAATTTTATTTTTTATGATAAGATCTGTACAGGGCGGGGTTTTTCCAAAGTGCGAACAGGGCTCAAGAGAAACATATAATGTGCTTTTATCAATAAGATGCTTGTGATCTTCCTTTATACTGTTGATACAGTTAACTTCTGCATGAGGCTCCCCGAATTTTTGATGATAACCTTCTCCAATGATCTTTTCATGATAAACTAAAACTGCACCCACCATTGGGTTTGGTGCAACATTGCCTGCCCCAAGTTTTGCCAGTTCAAGGCAACGGTACATGTATAATTCATCTTTATCCAACTCTCAAAAGTAACAAAAGCAAAAAATAGTAAGTTTACTTAAAGAACAGCTTCATGAAAATTTCAGATATCACCGCACATCTTGAGACAATTGCCCCTGTTCACTTCCAGGAAAGCTATGATAATGCCGGGCTTATTGCAGGTGATCCATCTGCTGAATGCACAGGAGTTATAATTTCACTTGATGCAATTGAAGCCGTAATAGAGGAAGCTATCAACAAAAAATGTAACCTGGTTATAGCACATCATCCTATTATTTTCAGAGGATTAAAAAAACTTAACGGGAAGAATTACGTTGAAAGAACAATTATTAAAGCAATAAAAAATGATATTGCCATTTATGCTATTCATACCAATCTTGATAACATAAAAAAAGGAGTAAATAATAAAATTGCTGAAAAGATAGGACTGCAAAATTTGCAGATGTTACTACCTAAAGAAAATATGCTAAAAAAACTGATCACATTTGCCCCCGTAGATAAAGCAGAAGATGTAAGAAAAGCATTATTTGCAGCAGGTGGCGGTGAGTTAGGGAAATACAGTGAATGCAGTTTTAATACTGAAGGAACCGGAACTTTTAAACCGCTGGAAGGAGCAGACCCCTTTGTGGGAGAAATAGGTAAACGGCATGAAGAAAAAGAATTAAAAATAGAAGTGATCTTCCCCGGTTACCTGGAGCAAAAAATTATCAGGGCAATGATTGATGCTCATCCTTATGAAGAAGTGGCTTATGATATTATCTCTTTGGGAAATTACCTTTCAGATGTGGGCAGCGGACTAATTGGAGAGTTGGGGGAAGAAGCGGATGAAACAGAATTTCTGGAAAGAATTAAATCTGCTTTTGGGCTTAAAGTGATAAAGCATACCTCATTATCAGGTAAAAAAGTAAAGAAAGTGGCTGTTTGCGGGGGGGCAGGAAGCTTTTTAATCCCGGTTGCCTTATCAAATAAAGCTGACGTTTACATTACTTCTGATATAAAATACCATGAATTCTTTGATGCAGAGGCGATGGTTTTGCTGGATATTGGGCATTACGAGAGCGAACAGTTCACGATTGACCTTTTGTATGATATTTTAAGGGAAAAATACACTAACTTTGCCGTCCGAAAAACGGGGGTAAATACCAACCCTGTTAACTACTTTCTTTAAGCTGAATTGAAAATAAAAGGTAGAAGTGAGTGACACAACGATGCTTAATAGTAGTGCAAAAGCTAAGTACAAAAAAATAAAACACATAATAAAAAAATGGCTACAGTAAAAGATTACTCGGTTGAAGAAAAATTATCATCGGTAGTAAAGCTTCAAAAAGTTGACAGCAAGCTTGATAACCTGCAGGTTTTAAAAGGTGAGTTACCAATTGAGGTTAGTGACCTTGAAGATGAAATTGAAGGTTTACATGCCCGCCAAAACCGTATTGAAGAAGAGATAAACGGAATGCAGCAATTTATTGAGCAAAAGAAGACCACAATAAAAGACGCAGGAGACCTGATAAAAAAGTATGAGAAGCAAAGTGATAACGTAAAAAATAACCGTGAATTTGAGGCTATCAATAAGGAAATGGAAATGCAGACCTTAGAGGTAAAGCTTGCAGAGAAACACATTAAAGATGCTACTGAAGAAATAGCTGAAAAAGCAAAACAACTTGAAGTGGCAAAGAAAGCAGTTTCAACAAAAGAAGCTAATTTAAAAGGCAAGAAAGGTGAGCTTGAAAAGATAATTGCAGAAACCGATAAGGAAGAAAAACATTATAATAAGCTGGCTAAAGCAGCAAGAGAAACTGTAGATGAAAGATTATTGCTTAGTTATGACCGCATCCGTAAAAATTATCGTAACGGTCTTGCCGTTGTACCTGTAGAAAGAGATGCATGCGGCGGTTGTTTTAATGCGATCCCTCCTCAAAAGCAAAGTGAGATAAAGCAGCGTAAAAAAATTATTGTTTGTGAAAACTGCGGAAGGATCTTGGTGGATGATGATCTGGCAAATGCAGTGGAAGTAAAATAAGTTATACGTTATAAGTAATAAGTAAGGGCGCTTTTAAGCGCCTTTTTTATTGTAATTTGCCCTTGTATGCTTCAACAGCTATCTATACAGAATTACGCCATCATTACAGAGATAGAAATTAATTTTTCTGATAAGCTGAATATTATAACAGGCGAAACCGGTGCCGGTAAAAGTATTCTTATGGGTGCTCTCAGCCTTATTCTTGGCGAAAGAGCTGATACTACTGTTCTGCTAAATAAAGAAAAGAAATGCTTTATTGAAGGAACTTTTAAGACCTCGCATTCATTGGTTAAAGAATATTTAAAAACAAACGATTTTGATGCCGATGATGAAATTGTAATAAGAAGGGAAATTGCTCCCAATGGGAAATCGAGGGCTTTTATAAATGATACGCCTGTTAATCTAAACCAGTTAAAAGAATTGTCTTCGCTGCTTGTTGACCTGCACCAGCAATTTGATACACTTGAATTAGGCGACAACGATTTTCAAAGAGAGGTTATAGATGCATTGGCAAATCATTCCAATGACTTGGCTCAATACCAGTCCCTCTACAAAAAATATTTAACTGAGAAAAAGCAACTGCAAGAATGGAAGCAACAGCAATTAGCAGCGAATAAAGAACTGGATTATCACAAATTCTTATTTAATGAGCTTGATGAAGCCGGGTTTAAAGAAAATGAGCTTGAAGAAATTGATGCGGATTTAAAAGTAATGAGCAATGCTGAAAACATTAAGGCAACGCTTACTAAAGTTTATTTTGAATTGCAGGAAAGCGAGCAGCCGGTTGTTCAGCAAATAAAATCTTTGAATAACCAATTACAAACGCTTTCCAATTTTCATAATGATATCACTTCTTTGATTGAAAGATTGCATTCCGCACAAATAGAGTTACAGGATATTGCCGATGAGATTGACCGTTTAAACAATTCAGTTAAATATGATGCCGGGAAAATAAATATGCTGAATGAAAGACTGGCATTGGGTTACAGGCTTTTGAAAAAGCACAATGTACAAACCACCGCCGAGTTATTGGCAGTTAGAAATGAGCTGCAGCAAAAATTAGACATCGTCTTAAACCTGGAAGAGAATATTACTAAAAAAGAAAAAGAAGTAAACGACCTGCATCAGCAGGCTCAAAAAATTGCGGAGAAAATTTCTGCCAACAGGCAAAAACAAATAAAGCCTTTCGAAGAAAAAGTAAATAAGCTTTTAGCACAGGTTGGTATGCCTAATGCAAAAATAAAAGTACAGGTAAAAGCTACTGAACTAAATATTTTTGGCCAGGATGCTATTGAATTTTTATTCGATGCCAACAAAAGCAACCGTTTTGAGCCTTTGCGTAAAGTAGTCAGCGGGGGAGAGTTAAGCCGCTTAATGCTAAGTATTAAATCCCTGGTTGCAAAAAGTATCCAGCTGCCTACTTTGATCTTTGATGAGATAGATACAGGCATCAGCGGCGAAGCAGCAAGACAGGTTGGTATTATTATGAAAGATCTTTCCTATGCCCACCAGGTGATTGCCATAACACACCAGCCGCAAATTGCAGCAAAAGCATCATCACATTATTTTGTTTATAAAGAAATTAAAGCAGATAAGATTGTTACTTCCATCAAACTGCTTAACCAGGATGAAAGAATAACTGCAATCGCCACCATGCTTAGTGGCGAAAGACCTACCGCTGCCGCTTTTGAAAATGCAAGAGAGATGATAGGTAATTAATACCTCTTTGCGCCCTTTGCGAAATCTTAGCGTTCTTTGCGATACTAAAAGCAAAAGCAGTAACGCTAAGAAAAATGGTACTTCTAAAAAAAATTCTCATATTATTTTTAACCGCAGCCCTTATGGTGGCAGCATATTTCATTCATGAGTTTTTGAAGAAGAAGATAAACCCAAGAAAATCATTTGGTCATTTTATCATATTTATCATTGCTAACCTCCTTGTCGTCTTCGTACTAATATTTCTCCTGAGCTTCATTCTCTTCCAATACAAAGATTTTTTCTTTAAGGGTTAACCTCACCTAACCCTCTCCAAAGGAGAGGGAACTGAAACTTTTTTCTCTAAAGCCTAAGAGTATTATTTTTACTGCAACAAATTTTTCTTAGATCGTACATCGTACTTCATACATCGTAAATATCAAACCATGTCTTACAACTTACTAAAAGGGAAAAAAGGGATCATCTTCGGCGCACTCGACGAAAAATCAATTGCCTGGAAAACAGCGCTGGCCTGCCATGCAGAAGATGCAGAAATTCTTTTAACCAATGCGCCAATCGCAATGCGTATGGGAGAAATAAATAAACTTGCCGAACAAATAAATGCCCCGATAGTTCCCTGTGATGTAAGCAGCAATGATGATATGACGAACCTGCTCACCAAAGCAAAAGAGCATTTTGGCGGAGGAGTAGATTTTATTTTGCATTCCATAGGAATGAGTTTAAATCTTAGAAAAGGAAAACATTATACAGAAATTGATTATGGCTTCAACCAAAAAACGCTTGATATTTCTGCTACCAGCCTTCACCGGTTGCTTGCTACTGCTATGAAGCTGGATGCCATCAATGAATGGGGCAGCGTGGTTGCGCTCACGTATATTGCGGCGCAGCGTGTGTTTCCTGATTACAATGAAATGGCCGATGCCAAGGCTTTGCTCGAAAGTGTTGCCCGCAGTTTCGGTTATCATTATGCCCTAAAAAAACATGTAAGGGTAAACACTGTTTCGCAGTCGCCCACACGTACTACGGCGGGTAGCGGTGTAAAAGGCTTTGAGGGTTTTATCACCTATGCAGAAAAGATGAGCCCGCTGGGTAATGCGTCTGCCGAAGATTGCGCCAACTATTGCGTTACGTTGTTCAGCGACCTTACC
Organism: Chitinophagaceae bacterium; assembly: GCA_028288585.1. Classification (GTDB taxonomy): domain Bacteria; phylum Bacteroidota; class Bacteroidia; order Chitinophagales; family Chitinophagaceae; genus Ginsengibacter. The sequence goes on from JAQBNL010000084.1 coordinate 8,567, forward strand.
CGTATGGTTACCATGCAAAATCTTTTTCATGATGGGGGATTTTCCTACACTGGTGTTACTCAAAGTGTGATTGAGCAAATGGAGAAATAAGTTCATCGAGCCGGGAGCTGTCACCCTGAGAAGTTTACCCTGAGCATAGTCGAAGGGAAGGGTAGTTGGGGCTGTGTTCATCTGTTCATCTGTTCATTGTTCAACATCAGTTCCCGCTATCCATTACAAATCCGGCACAGGAGCCATGCACAAAAGCTTCACCGTGTTTTACATTTCTATCGGGTAGCCCGTGAATAGAAGAATATACATTAACAAATGTGAAATGTTTTTTATTTTTAGAGATGTTTATTTTCTTAATCTTATATGTCAATTGGATTACCTCTATTTTAGGGATTATAATTAGTTTGATTACTATATTTAAAATTATCCCTTCAATAAGGAAGTATTTACGACAGAGAAAGTATACAAATGCATCTTATAAACTTATTGAGAACGAAAGAAGACAACTTGAGATTCAGCCTAATTTTGTTATTCAACAATCGCCAATAAAAAAAATTATAAAATTTTATAATTTAGGCTCTAAAGCTTTTAAATTAATTTTTATTACTGTAAATTTTAAAAGCGCCGTAAAATTAGCACCAGATAAAGCTGAGGCGAACAAAAACGAAGTTGTGAATTTATTTTTAGGGGATGAATTTGATTCTTTGAAAGATAATTCATTTGAACTCTCCATTGGCTATGCTGATATAGATGGCAGAAGGTATCAACAAATATATTCTAGGGACGGAATTAATGAAAAGGTTTCACCACCACAGTTATTAGTAGATCGATGGAAGTCAGCTCCAGCCCTAAAGTCGGAATAGGTTATTTAATTACCCCCCTTTTCATTACCCCAATTTTATTAAACTCAACCATTTTTGTAAACTCTTTATTACATAAAATCACTTCAGAATTACTCAAATGTTTTTTTATAATATCTACTGATAATTCGGGACTTGTCTCAAAAGAATTGTTTCTATCAATAACTACAAATATTTCAGGCTCTGTAAAAAAATCGCTAATAAATTTGAATACTTTATCATCTTCAAAGTCTTTATCTACTCCACAATAAACCCAATCATTATCACCAAAGGTTTCCCAATTCATTTTGGTAATATTATGATGAGAAGCTATAAATATGATTTTTGAGTCCATAATTTTCTCTTATAAAGATATAAGGAAACTGGTTAGAACGAATTTGCTATTCATAGTTCTCTATCTTGCTTCGCATAAAAAACCGCTCATAAAGCGGCTTTTAAATTATCCTATTGGTTACTTTTTATCTCCTATAGTTACCATTGTTGTTATTATAATCATTATTCCTGTCGTTATAAACATTACGGTTATTGTTCTGCGCATACATGCTGTTAAGCTGTTGTGCTTTTTCAGCCTGCAGTTGTGCAATAGCACGTTCTTTCTGGCGACGGTTTAATGACCTGTTATAACTTATTTGTTGAATCCTGTAATCATACTGCTGGGTTATCCTTTGTATCTGGATGTTTCTTTGAGAGTTATAATTGTTATTCTGATAACCATTATTGTTATTGTATCTCTTATCAGATCTATCATCCCTGTCATGGTCATTATCATAACCTTTTTGATTGTTATTTGAATTCCATGTAGTGTTCACATTTTTATTTCTATCGTCCGCATCGTGGCGGTTTGTTTGTGCAAATGCTGATGTGAAAACCGCAGTGCAAAACAACATTGTAATAATCTTTTTCATGATTGTAAATTTTTTAGTGAGATAGATAAGACGGGGGATCTTCTGTAATGTTTATACATGATATGTTAATAAGAAAAAAGCAGGGAAAAAGAGTTTATTAAGCGTTACATAACTTTTAACAACTTTCAATTAAGCGTTTATTATAGTATGCTGTCCTATTACGGATTTTATTATTAAATCTTAAAAATTAAATTATGAACAACAGTATCATAACACTTACCAAAGCAGAATTGATCGGGACAATACTTATTGCAGCATGGATAATAGCATCTGTATTTGTTCCTCTTCCAGCAGTAAGTTCACTTGGGTATTAATTTTTATTCTTCGAAAGAATAAGCGGTTAAAACTTCCAGTTTTCTTTCCATAATTTCGCTACCATGATTGGTTCGGAAATTCTTTTAAAAGCTTACCGCTTAATGTGTACAGCCAAGGCAATGGCAGACACTTACGAAGCTAACAGACAGGTATGCAAATACGTTCATTCAACTTCCCGTGGGCATGAGGCAATTCAGTTGGCAACAGCATTCAACCTGTTGCCCTGCGACTGGGTTAGCCCATATTACCGGGATGAAAGCATGTTATTAGGTTTGGGCTTTACTCCTTATGAATTAATGTTACAGCTCCTGGCTAAAGGCGATGATATTTTTACCGGTGGCCGTGAATATTATTCTCACCCCAATTATAAAGGCAAAGACAAGCCGCAGATAATTCATCAAAGCAGTGCAACTGGTATGCAGGCAATTCCTACAACAGGTATTGCACAGGGCATCCAGTTTTTAGAGAATACAGATTCTCCCCTTTATTGTAATGGAGAAGATGGCGAACCGCCTGTTGTAGTTTGCTCACTCGGCGATGCAAGCATTACGGAAGGAGAAGTGAGTGAGGCTTTCCAGTTTGCCGTTTTAAAGCAATTACCTATAATTTATTTGGTGCAGGATAATAACTGGGGCATCAGTGTAACGGCAGAAGAAGCAAGAACAATGAATGCATCCCAGTTTGCAAAAGGCTTTAAAGGTTTACAGCGCTTAAGCATTGATGGCAGCGATTTCATACAGAGCTATGAGGTGATGTATAATGTTATAAAAGAAGTAAGAGACCATCGCAAACCTTTCTTGGTTCATGCAAGAGTCCCGTTGCTTGGTCATCATACCAGCGGTGTAAGAAAAGAATTTTACAGAACACAGGAAGACCTGGATAAACATTTTATTGATGACCCCAATCCAAAGCTTCGCAAAAAATTGATTGATATTGGTATTTCAGAGAATGAATTAAAGCAGATTGAAGACGAAACAAGAGAAGAAGTAGCGCAGCAATTTCAACAGGCTGCGAATGCGGCCGAACCTGATCCATCAAAAGTTTCAGAACACGTTTTTGTTCCAACTCCTGTAACTGAGGAAAAAGGTGAACGTACTCCTGCAGGCAGGGATAAAATTGTAATGGTGGATGCGGCATTATTTGCTATAAGAGAAATAATGGAAGAATTTCCTGAAGTAGTGTTATACGGTCAGGATGTAGGACGCAGGTTGGGCGGTGTTTTTAGAGAAACCGCAACATTGGGAGAACAATTTGGAGATGAACGTGTTTTTAATACTGCCATACAGGAAGCATACATTATTGGCTCTACTGTGGGTATGAGTGCAGTAGGTGTAAAGCCCATTGTTGAAGTTCAGTTCGGGGATTATGTTTATCCCGGCTTTAATCAATTGGTAACAGAAATATCAAAGAGTTGTTATTTAACCTGCGGAAAATTTCCTGTGCAAACAATTATCCGTATTCCTGTTGGTGCTTATGGCGGTGGCGGCCCTTATCATAGTGGTTGTGTAGAAACAACATTGCTTTCTATAAAGGGAATTAAAGTTGTTTATCCGGGCAATGCAGCAGATATGAAAGGATTAATGAAAGCTGCCTTCCTTGATCCCAATCCTGTTGTTATGCTGGAGCATAAAGGATTGTACTGGAGCAAAGTTGCCGGCACCGAAGAAGCAAAAACAGTTGAGCCTTCAAAAAAGTATATTCTTCCTCTCGGCAAAGCCAATATTGTTTTACATGCAGCAGAAGAAAAAATCTATAATGGCGAAACAGCCTGTATTATAACCTATGGAATGGGAGTGTACTGGGCAAAAGCTGCCGCAAAAATTTTCCCGGGGCAAATAGAAGTTGTTGACCTTAGAACTTTATTTCCACTTGATGAAGAATTAATTTTTTCTTCTGTAAAAAAACATGGTAAGTGTTTGGTATTAACAGAAGAACAACAAAACAATTCATTTGCAGAAGCGCTGGCCGGAAGAATATCAAAAGAATGTTTTAAATTTTTGGATGCACCTGTTGAAGTTATCGGCGCTTTAAACTTACCCGCAGTGCCAATGAATATTGGGCTGGAAAAAGCAATGTTACCTAATCCTGAAAAAGTAAGTGCTGTTTTAAAAACCTTGCTTGATTATTGATGGATTTTCGGGGGTTCAGAAAAAATTATTATGGAAAGCCAGACAAAAAATGAAATAAAATTTTTAGAAGGCCCGCAAAGCCGCTGGTACGATTTTAAATATACTGTGAATGTATTTTTAGAATTTATCAAAGGCTTCAGGGGACTGCATTTTGTAGGCCCATGTGTTACCATATTTGGCTCAGCACGATTTAAAGAAGGTCATAAATATTATGAACAGGCAAGACAGCTGGCAGGTGAAATTGCACAGCTCGGATTTACAATAATGACAGGCGGTGGACCGGGAATTATGGAAGCAGCCAACCGGGGCGCAAAAGAAGTAGGTGGCAGAAGCGTAGGATGCAATATTGTTTTACCAATTGAGCAGCATCCTAACCCCTATCTTGATAAATGGGTAAATATTAAATTTTTCTTTGTTAGAAAAGTATTGCTCGTAAAATATTCTTATGCATTTGTTGTAATGCCTGGTGGCTTTGGAACGCTGGATGAATTTTTTGAGGCCCTGACCCTGGTTCAAACAAAAAAAATACAGCAGTTCCCAATAATCATCTTTGATAAGGAATATCACAAAGAACTGCTTGACCATAATGAACGCATGATGAAAGAAGGAACTATCTCCGCCAATGACCCCAGCCTTTATTTGGTTACTGATTCCATTGAAGAAGCGATTAATTATATAAAAGAAAAAAGTATTGTGGCCTTTAAACTGCAATATGCAAAAGCGCCAAAACCTTTCTGGGGATTTTTTGAAAAGGGATTAAAAAGCTCCCTTAAATGGCTGCCCGGCGTAACAAAAGTGCGGGAATAAATCACTTATGAAGCAAAAGGAAATCATATTTTTTATCAAACGCAGCTTCAAAAAAACAGGAAAATATTTTACTCAAATTATCATTGACTTTGAAATAGAAGCCATACATAAATTTAGAACAGAGATAAAAAAGTTGCGGGCTTTTCTTCGCTTACTGAATGTACATTCGGAAAAAGAATTAAAAATACCTAAAGAAATAAAAAATTTTTACAGCTGTGCAGGCAACATCCGTAATCTCCAGCTACAAATAAAAAATATAAATGATTATCCGGAAAGTTCAGGCAATCCGCTTGCTATCGCCTGTTTAAAATACCTTAACGCTGAAATACAACTCTACAAAGAAGATCCAACCATTTATATTAAAGAAGAAATTTTTGGTAAAGAGGCGAAAGAATTAATTGCTCACTTACCCGGCAATTTTAAAAGTCGATCAATAAAAATATTTATTCTTAAAAAGCTTAATGAATTGCAGCAGCTTTTGCTTCAATTGGATAACGACGAAGCCTTGCATAACATTCGAAAGATATTAAAAGATATTTTATACAATTGGTTTTTAATTAAGCATTACCGCAGATTACTTCCTTCAGCTATTGCTGAGAAAAAGAATATAGAATCGCTTGCTGAAATACTTGGGGATTACTGCGATAAAAAAACGGGAGTGGAACTTTTACAAACCTATTGCAGCGGACTGTTTCAAGGTGAAGAAAATATGTTGCAAAGAATCATTGAAAAGTGGCAGGAAGAAAAGCTACATTTAAAACAGCAGATATATTATTACATGCGTTTAATTCAATTCACCTAATTCATAGTCCTGCATAATAATCATATCCTCTTTCGTACCAGAAGTCCGCGGGACGTTCATTACTGAAAAATACAGTTCCAATTCTTTTTAAATGTTTTATACCATACTTAACGGGGATGATAAGGCGTAATGGATATCCCTGGTTCATGGGTAAAGGAGCTCCATTCATTTCATAGCACAAAAGCGTTTGCGGGTGCATCATTGCCGGCATATCGTTTCCTACATAATAGCCTTTATCAGGAGTTATCAGCCCAACATAATTCATTTGTGTTTGCGAAGTAAGATTATACTTCTTTGCAAAATCAGAGAACTTTACCCCACCCCAATGCGTTACCTGGCTCCACCCTTCAATGCATTTAAAATCAAATACAATTTCTGTTTTAGGTAATGCTTTTATTTCATCAAGGGTAATAAATAAAGTATCGCCGGGAGATCTTGCAACTTTTAATTTCCATGCTGAAGGATCAAAGCCTGCGCTCATGCCATCGCTGCCATTAACACGTACTTTTTTTACTGCTGCAGAAAGAGGAAATGTTTTTGCAAGATGATTGTGACTATATAGTTTTGAAAAAATTCCTTCATTATAATTTAAAACTTTTCGAATAGGTTTAGGTGTTCCATTATCATCAGGCTGTTTATTGAGCCATTTCCAACCTATTACAGCAACAGCGATCATTACAATAAATACAGAAAAAGAAATGATCGTTTTCTTCTTTAATTGTTTTTCTGATATCAGTTCTTCTTTAAATGGCATTTTCAGTTTTATTTATTGTTGGAGAAGCAGTTTCAACAGTACTCCCTTCAGGAGGCGAAGTGGGTACCTCAAAACCAGTTATCATTCCCCTGAAATTATTCCATCCTGCAAGGAGTACCTGTATAATATGCACAAGAAAAAATAAAGTAAAAAGTATAGTAAGAATAAAATGTTCTGCCCTTGCCCATTCATAGCCACCGAGTATGTTGCATAAAAAATTAAATTGAACAGGCTTATAAATAGCAAGCCCTGTTAGCAGTGAGCCAATTCCCATAAAAATTACGCCTGTATATGCGATTCGTTGCGCAGCATTGTATTTTTTTTGTGGCGGCATTCCTTTTTTTATATGTAGGTCATGAAGAACAACCTGCCATGATTCTTTCAAAGATCTTTTATTCGGAAAGATCAATCTCCATTCTCCTGAAATAAATAAATACAGTACATACAGAAAACCATTTATAGCAAAGAACCACATGAATAAAAAATGCAGGTTCATTCCTTCTGCCAATCTGAAAGGAATGTTCAAAGCCTTATTAAATGAATCGGGGAAAAATTTTAGAACTGTTTTATCGCTCCAGCCGAGGGTGTAAACATCGTTGGCCCAATAGATCAATAATCCGCTCCAAACCATTACAGCCAATGCAGGAAAATTTATCCAGTGAAACCAACGTATGGCAAGCGGATGTTTTTTTATGATCTTCTTCATTGCAGTATTAAAAATACAGGCAATTTCTTAGGAAGCAGTTAGTGTTTATAAAGTTATTATTTGGCCTTCACAAAATCCAGGGAAGCCGAATTCATACAGTAGCGTAAACCTGTTGGCTTTGGTCCATCATCAAACACATGACCTAAGTGAGCGCCGCAACGGCTGCAAAGCACTTCTGTTCTTGCCATACCAAAAGAATTATCTGTATGCTCTAAAACATTTTCTTTTTTTATGGGCTGGTAAAAGCTTGGCCATCCTGTTCCGCTTTCAAATTTTGTAGCAGATGTAAATAATTCCTGCCCGCAGCAAATACATTTGTAAATTCCTTTTTCATGGTTATCCCAGTATTTGCCGCTAAAAGCAGCTTCAGTACCGGCTTTACGCGTAACGATATATTGTTCGTTGGTTAATTGTTTTTTCCATTCGGCATCTGTTTTTACAACGGGGAAATTTTCCATCTTTTTATTTTTTTGGGCACAGCTTGAACCTGCAATAAGGATGCATGTAAGCGCTGTTATAAGAATTTTCATTTATGTGATTTTTATTTAAGTAATTTACGTTGATTTTTTCTCTTTGGTTTCGCTGATTGGTTAACGATACCTTAAAACAACTATAATGGGAGTTTGGCGGCAAATAGCAGAGTATCTCTATATAAAAAAGAAAGACCCTAACCGTCCGCATACCAAATGGATAGGGTATATGCATGGCATTAACCGTATTTCTATAATCTTATTTTTGATTGCGTTGATCATTATAGCGATAAAGCTTCTCAGGCATTAGGATTATACTCGTAATTCACTTACATTATTTATAAGTTCATAAATAATTTTTGCTGCATTTGCAGAAGCATCTCCACCTTGGCTTAGCAAATTCTTCAGATCTCTATAATCACTTTTTATTTGTTGTTGTCTTACTTCGCTGGTAAGTAATTCATGTAATTCGTGTTTTAGGTTTTCAACTGTAAGATTATTTTGAATAAGTTCTTTCACTACTTCCTTGTTCATAATAAGATTTACAAGACTGATGAATTTGAGCTTTATTAATCTTTTTGCTATCTGGTAAGAGATCTCACTTCCTTTATAGCATACAACTTCCGGTACTTCAAATAATGCAGTTTCCAATGTGGCAGTACCTGACGTTACCAACGCTGCTTTTGATTGATTTAATATAGAATAAGTCTGGTCAGAAACGGTGCTTACATTTTTATAAGGTGCTAAGAACGTATCGTAATATTCATTGGTAATTCCCGGTGCCTTCGCAACAATAAATTTATATTCAGGAAAATGCATAGCCGTTTGCAGCATAACAGGCAGCTTTCTTTCTATTTCCTGTTTGCGGCTGCCGGGTAACAAAGCTATGATGTTGTCAGTTGCCCGTTGCCCGTTGCCCGTTGCCTGTTGGCGGTAGTCTTCTACAACCTTGACCAGCGGATGTCCTACATATTCCACTTCATAATTCCATTTCTTATAAAACTCTTTTTCGAATGGTAAGATGACGATCATCTTATCAATGTATTTTTTTATCTGTCTCACCCTACTTTCTTTCCATGCCCATACCTGTGGGGAGATATAAAAAGTAGTTTTGAGTCCTTTTTGCTTCGCCCATTTTGCTATGGGTAAATTAAACCCGGGATAATCAATTAAGATTACAACATCAGGCTGGTACTGGGAGATATCCTGCTTGCAGAATTTTAAATTTTTGAATATGGTTGGCAGATTTTTTATCACTTCTGCAAATCCCATGAAGGCAAGATCCCTGTAATGCTTTACCAGTGTAACTCCAGCGACCTCCATCTTATTGCCACCCCATCCCCTGAAATCAGCTAAGCCATCAAGGTTTTTTATTTCCTTAATAAGATTACTGCCATGCAGATCACCGGATGCTTCGCCAGCTATAATGTAATATTTCATGACAGGTCTTTAAAAATGCTGCGTAAAGGTATATCGTACAAGCGAGCCCCGCAATATGAAGCGACGATGTTGCCTTAAAGATTTGCAGATGGCTAAAAGCTTATAAATATTTAAACAGCATTGCAACTATTGCATAAATGATGGTGAGAACAAAAATTCCCTTTGCAGTTTTATCGCGGTTTCCGTTAATGTAAATAGTGAATAGTGCGGCGTTGGCAAATAATGATACGCTGATGAAAACGGTAATAAGATTTGGATTAAGTCTTATCCACTGGAACATTTCGCTGATGGTAAAGGCACGAAACTTTACAAACTTATATAATAGGAAGCCAAGCGCAGGTGCAATAAAGCCAAGCACTAATCCGAAAACGAAATTGTCTTTTTTAAATATCATTTATTTTCCAGTTTTTTTCAAGCTCTTTTTTTAATTTATAATTGGTAAGGTCGAACTGTACAGGAACAACGCTTACATAATTATTTTGTAATGCCCATACATCGGTATCATCTCCTTTATCAAAATTTACAAATTCGCCGGTAAGCCAATAATACTTTTTTCCGTGGGGATCGAGGCGCTCATCAAAGTCCTCATCATATTTTGCATAAGCCTGTTTACATATTTTTATGCCCTTCATTTCTTCGAGAGGTACGGCAGGGAAATTTACATTAAGAAGGAGGTGCTTATCCATTTTTGTTTTTAAGAGGCTCTCTACAATTTTACGGATGTAAAATTTTGCAGCAGTAAAATCTGCTTCCATCCTGTAATCGAGTAAAGAAAATCCAATGCTGGGAATGCTTTCTATGCTGGCTTCCATGGCAGCACTCATAGTACCGCTGTAAATTACATTGATGGAATGGTTGGCGCCATGATTGATTCCGCTTAAACAAATATCAGGTTTGCGGTGGAGTATCTTATCTACTGCGAGCTTTACACAATCAACCGGGGTACCGCTGGTATGCCAGGCTTCCACCCCCTCAAACATATCCTCTACCTTATAGAGCCTTAACGGAACGCCAATAGTGATAGCATGCCCCATCCCGCTTTGGGGCTTATCAGGAGCTACAACAATTATTTCTCCCAATCCTTTTACGGCTTCAACCAGGTTTTTTATTCCCGGCGCCGTTATGCCATCATCATTTGTAATAAGTATGATGGGTAATGTACTTTCTTCATTCATTCATTTCTCAATTATCTGTTCACACTAATTAAACCATCTTAGTAATGGACGTGCAATGGCTTCTCTGAAGGGCCATGGAATTGCAGCTAAGATTAATACAATGGCCAACCCAAAAAAGAGTAAAGTACGTTTATGTTTTGCTGCAGGGGTTGCAGCTTTTTTTACTGACACCCTGCCTACATGAACTAATATTAATGCAATTATCATCAGTAATCCATGTTCCATTGTAAAGAACCTGCTGTTGGCATCTTTCATATTATTACCAAGGTCTTTCAGCCTGTCGAACCAAGAGTTAGTATAATATAATATCAGGCCTAATAATAACTGGATATCGCAGCTGAGCATAAAAAAGAAATTGCTGCGGCTGTCTGCTGCTGTATAATTTCTTTTACTAATTACTCCAGACATAGCTGAAAATACTGTCCATAGGCCAAACAATAAAACAGCCCATCGCAAAAGATTGTGTAGCACTAATACTATCTGCATAATGATGATTTGTACAAAAATAAGGTACAAAATATAAAAGCCTGAAACCAATAAAGGAGTCAGGCTTTTTGTATACAGAAGCCTTGAGTTATCGAACTTATCCATAGACGACATTTTGGCAACTGAAACTTTCATAAATAACCATAGAAGAGAGCTTTCTCTATTATAGGATTATCCCCTACTTTCCTTCTAATATCAATAATGCTATAATCTATATGTTGAACAATAAAAACATCTTCTTTAAGAAGCAATTGTTTAGAGACCTATAATTCCCCCTTGTCAATAAAGAATAAATTTCAAAATTATTTAAGCAAATAAAAAGTTGTGGAATCTCTTTAGGGGGGACTACAAGGATGTACAAACTAAGACCCCGGAGAAGTTGAAACTGCCTTACATAATGAAAACACATATTTAATTTTACAGACCTAATCGGGCTGCCGAAAATCTATCGTCAAAGAAATTAATCTTGCTGTGTGTAAAAGAAGTAGGTACATATTCAAAAGATGCTGCTCGTTCCAACTCATCACAAAGTTGACGCTGGCCATCTACTCCCAATTTATCCCATAATGCAGGAGCAAAAAATGTATTCTCGGCGCATGAAATTAATATAGATGAAATAGCCTTTTCTAAGGGCAAAGGGGATAAGTTGTTTAACTCATTAAGGAATAAGACACCTTTTTCATCATCTGGAAAACATGCCAGAATTATAATAGTTTGATTATTATCTGGTAGAATCGTTAGCATGATATGGGAATATGGTATACTTGGGTCAAGATGATTATTCATCGGTGTACCCTTATAGCTAAAGTATGGGCTTATTTGAGATGAGCAGGCAATAGGAAACTTCTTTGGAAGAACATAAGTAAAATAGTCAAGTCCATCATACTGTTGCGCATCTAATAAAGCATCTAATTCGGCTTTCACTACTTCACCTTCAACCACACTTATCTCCGCCCCCGCTATCATAGAAGCCAATACATGCTTTGGGATAATTTTTGTATATTCCGAATTAGTTTTGTTAGCCTTTAGTTCTTCTTTCTTCCTATGATATGAATGAGCAAATGCCCTATAAGAGTGAAGAAAACAATGTTTGTCGCTATTATCAAAAGGGAAGTTCTCAATCGGTGAAAAAAGAGTAGTATCATGATAATCGCAAAATCCAAAAAATGTAGATGCTACTCCTTTACCAATTGGCTTTAGGCTTTTGCAGTAATGAGACTCATCAAATTCAGTTTCAGTAAAAGTGTAAATTACTTTATTTCCATTTACGTCTCCTTCAATAATGGAAAGCCTCCCATTTCTTTGAATACTGTGAGACTGTTTTATATCTCCTTTACAATTTGCTTTATCATGACAAAAACATTCAGTAATCCTACCAGTCTTTTTGAAATCTGATAATGATTTTCGCAGCTCAATTGTTTTCTTTTTTATTTCTTCAGGAGTCATTATGCAAAATTCCGATAAAAAATGAACTTCAGAATCAAACTGAGCCTAATATTTACCTCTTGAAATAATCAAAAACAATTATCTCTATCAATTTAATATTTTGTCCCGCTTCCATCAAATTGTTCTGTCGTATAAACAGAGGCAAATGTAGCTGCTGGAGATAATAAGGAGCTATAAATTATAACATTTAGTGTAGTACCTACAACACCACCCTGTATGGAATTAATAACATTGAAAGTATACGAACCTGAAGTATTGTCCTCTTGCTTAGAGTATAGCTGTAAATCTAACTGCTTAGTATTTATTGGCGCAATTGTAGAAATTGCTAACCTTGCTTTATCGCTTCCTAAATAAGTTATTGAAAATGAAAAATTTGGGTCTGTACCATTTGTTACTGTTGAACCATTTACTTTAGTCCAAGTTAATGTACCCCCTTTATAGTTGCCGGAAATATTTTGAATATTTATAGAAGAAGAATCAGAATTACTTTTTGAGCAAGATTGTAATATCATAAATAGCAAGATTCCTTTGAATATTATTTTCATAATAAGGCAGGTTGTTGTTTTTCTAATATATCTAAAGCAACGTCTCTGTCTACCAAAAAGAAACAGTTTACATCATGTTCATTTATTTCTCCATAACCATTATGGACGGCTTCCCATGCCGTATGCGCTATATATTCTTTAAGAGAATTGTATTCTGCATTCTCAAATGAAGAAATCCACAACCAACTTTCTACTTCCTCATTATAAACGGCGAAATAAAAAGTATTAGAGCTAAATCTTTCTTTACACAAATTGAAGACTACTTCATTTTTAATATGAATACAAAATTCCATTTGGTCAGGGAAACTTCCTTCATGCCTAAATGTGTCAAAATGTAAGAAGTAATCAATATCGGAAATATCTATTTTTTGATTCTTCATTTTAGAAAGCTTTAAACCTGGATTAGAATGCAATAACCAAAGGCTTGCCGATGCAAATTTGCTTACTGTATTCTTAGAAATTAGCTCAGATACAATTCGATTCCAAATATAAAACGAAATTACTCATAAGGCAAATTTGCTCTAATCTAAGAATACACAAAACATTCACTTTGTTCCTGTGAAGTATTACAGGGACGAAAAATTCATAAAGCAATTCGGAAAGCGACTTAAAGAGGTTAGGTTGGCCAAAAGCGTAAGCCAAGAGGAATTAGCAGGACGAACAGGTTTTGAGTTAAGCCAAATAGGAAGAATTGAAAGGGGTACTGTAAATACGAGTCTTAGTCACGTAGCTGCAATAGCGAAGGCATTAAAAGTTAAGCCTGCAGAATTATTTTCCTTTGATTAGAAGTATATTTAGACTATGATAATTAAAGGGATTCCCCTATATATTTTGAAATATTTATCACAACATGAAAATTCCTCAAGAAATTCATTTGGGACAATACATCATCATATACCTGTTAAATCAAGGGCTGAATTTGACCAAGCTATAAAAGGTTTATATGAAGATGGATACATAGATATTACAACAGAAGGGAACTTTGATATTTATCAAATAAAAGATAAGGGGAGAGAGTATATAAGTGAATATGATGACTACGCCATAACAGATGTATTTAATGGAAACTATGATTTTGCTATCCTAAAGTTTTTATATGATATGGACGAGCCTGTCCCTACCAATTTTTTTCCTGAATCTATCCTATCTCATGCTCCCCGTGATGGGAAGGGTATGAATGATTCAGTTGCTCTTAGAACTTATATAGATTACCAAAGCTCAATTGATAAGTATGTTAAAGTAATTGACAATAATAAATATCAAATAAATCAACTTGGTATAAAATATTATGACCATTTAGTAGGTATGGATTCCAAAGAAACCCAAATAGAATTTAAGCCTCTTATACATATTGATAACTCAACACATGATTATTCTACTCATACGGTAGGTAGTGATAACTTAGTAACCACTCATTCTGAATTAGAAAAAGTCCAACAGTCTACAGGATCAGAGACTATCCAAAAGTTAAATGACATACCCTCATCCAAATCTTCTCTGATTAAAAAAATAATTATTGGAGTTATAGTGGGACTTTTGGTAATTCTAATAGGTCATTATGTTTTTAATATAGGATAAATGATAACCTTTTTATTCGGATAAGTCTATCATAATGTGAAACATTTCCACGTCTTTATCATGAGTAGATTTTGCTATTTTCAAATGTCTTACATCATCAAATTTCATTGATAAGTCTTCAAAATCCTTAGATAGGTCAATTTTAAATTTAGCAGGAAAAGAACAAGATGATACATTTGATTTATAATCAGTCCATGTTTTATCAAAATTCTTAGGTGCTCCTTTGTAATAGATTATCATATAATATCTTTCGAGAGACTTAGCATATTTAAAACATTTGAGAATATGCTTTTGCGTATTACCTTTATTTTTCCCCTTCAGAATTAATGCTTCAAATAAGGCAATGGTAATATTTCCAGACTGAATAGTTATATCAGTTTCACCTGCACTTTTACCAGTAGGAGAACTGCCAGTACGAGCCTGGTCATGAATGCTCCATGCCCAAACTTGAAATCTTAATCTTAAAATCGCTAAAAGCAAGTCATTAAATCTGTCCTCATCTGGAATTTTTTTAATCCCATGTATTTTATCAACCAACACCTTTGAAGCCTGAACAATCTCATTCAAGATAAACTCGCTTAAAGCTCTTTTATCATTTACAATATCTGGAGTAATTAAAGGAAGGTATTTAGGCTGTAAACTTCTAAGGTTAATCAAGCTATTTTTCAAGCTTTGAAATAACTTTGTTGTCCCCGAATTATCACTTAAATCTTGAATTACTGGCGAAATAATTTTTCCAGTATCATTTAGATAGTCTACCGATTTGTTTATATAATCAAAAGCCAATTCATGTAATTCTCTTTCAATGTAAAAATTATAGACTGTAGGAATAATTTGTTCCTCGTATAAATAAGTTTTTGATAGTTTACTGATAGTAAGGTCAAAGCTTGAAACGTCTTTTACTGAGGCATAATAAATAAGCTTATTGCTACTTATAGGCTCAGCAAAGTCTAATAAACCCTGCTTCTGTTCATCACTAAGTCCATTCAGAAAATTATCCCAATCTTGATTAGCGTGATTTAGTAAAGTCTTATTCATTTGTTTCAATGGCTTTTAATGTTTCAGCCTGATAAATATGAAAAGCGTAACGAATATTTTTTGTTTCTTCGGATAAGAGAGTCCTCAATATCTTAATCGCTTCATCATAATTTTTGTCATTATAAAGTTTAAATAAAGCAATGAAGAAAGATTTTAAATTTTCTGCCCTTTTGTTTGCAGTTGGATAAATATCTTTCATTGGAGGAACAGGTACATTACTGAGCTTACTAAAATCTTTTTCTTTAAATGCCAAAAGAAGATTTATTTCTAATAAGAAAATATTATTCCTTTCATCATTATATTTTACTTTCTGGAAATGCTTTTGAATTCGTTCAATTAGCGGTTTGGCTAACTCCCAATGTTTCTCAGAATCTACCGCCTCAATTATAGCATGTTCAAGCTCTGTAGTAGTCGAACTTGTTTTAATAAAATCCTCTATTTTAATATCGCTAATCCTACTTGAAATAAGGTTTTTAAGTTCTTTGGAGTCCAAAATATTAATTGCTGACAACAGTCTACCTATGTCAAGAGTTTTAGAAAAAAAATCTTCTACAAATTCATTAATACCCTTATGTTTAAACAGATTGATACTTCTATAAAGCAAAGAAGTTAAGGGTTGATAATACATATTGTTGCCGAAGACACTAAACCTTTCATTAAAAATATCAATTCGGCTTTCAGATATTTCATCAATAGAATAGGTTATGGAGTATTTTTTTATTAAGCTTTCTAATTCATCTAATGTTTCTTTTACAGGTAGTCCATCAATCTCATATGTATCTTTCTTTTGGTTGATAGAAATAAAAGCAAGTAATAATGATTTTACATAATACTTTAATTTTTCAAATTGGTCTTTATTTTGTTCATCATATTTATTGCTATCGGTTTTAAAATTTAAAGATGTAGAGAAGCTCTGATTAAATTTTTTAAGAAGATTATTTTTTTGAAAATGCAAATACAAATAGCCCCAATCAATAATTTCAAACCCGAATTCACTCATCCATCTTCTGGCTGATTTTTTATCAGTACCCGATGGATAAACCTGAACAATAATTTCTGTAGCAGTATAATAGTCTACTAAAAAACTTTCCAATAATAAAATCAATTCTCGTGAAACATCCTTTATAGCCTCTTGTTGTTCATCTGAGATTTCAGTTTTAGATATACGAAGATTTGCAAGTTTCAAAATTTCAATACCCACATCAATTAAGGCACAGTTAAGATTCAAATACTCTGTGTGGCTCAAATTTCTTTTTGTAAATCTTTCTTTTAAATAATTAAAAACATATGGGAATAGATAAAAAATCAACCTTGGATTGATTAGAGGTCTTGGGTATGTATAGGTTGATGTAATTCTTTTATTACCTAATTTTTGTAATGTATCATCATATCTTTTTCTGATTGAAATATGATGAATAGAGCTATTCCTATCATTGGTATTTAAGCTAAATACTTTGTTCGCAATTTCAAGTAGGATTTTAGGTATAATTTCAGCTTGTTCTTTCTCCAGATTATGAACAGAAACAAGTTCTTCTAAAGTCAAATCAAACATCTGAAGCCATAATTCATTTTTTAATTCAAATCCCGCCTCAAGCCTTCTGTCAATGTTTGATTGCTCAGGTATAAGGACATTGTCAATTTCAATCTTGTCAATTTGCTTAAAAGCAATAGGATTTAATTCTGAATCTGTTAAAAGGTATGGAATTACTTCAGCAAATTGTTTGGGTATGTCTTGATATAATGTCCATATTAAAAATGGACGTGAAGTATCCCTAAAAATTCTTAAAATATCTTGATATGGAGTTGGATAGTTTGCATCATTTTTAATAATCAACCGAAGAAGTAAAAAGCAAAAACTTCTTGTTTTTTGATAATCAAAAGCATCATAAATTCTCCATTTATGATAATTGACACTTTCAATAAAATCAAAAGGTGTTTCATAATTAAATTCAATGCTGGGAATTTCTGTTTTAATATCTATATGTTGATACGCATTTGCATCAAGCCAAATTTTATTGAATTCTGAACTTGATTTTAATAAGTCGTCTTCAGAGTTCAAAAAAGAAATTGCTGATTCAGAAATCTTATCAATGTTTTGTTTGCTTAGATAAGCTCGCAAATTGTCAACCCAAATTTTAGTTCCTCTTATAAGTTTAAAATATTTTCTAAATTCTACTTCCGTGCTTTCTTCCCCGCCTACAAATAGCCAAAGAGTAGATGCAATCTCGTTTCGCAGATGCCTTATATATTCGTTGTCCTTCCAATAGAAATATCCATTTACAGAATCATAACCTATTATATCTCGTTCTTCAAAGAATTTAATACTGAGTAAGGCTGAACCTTTTGTTCTAATTATTTCATTCAGTTTCTCAAGAGAGATAGACAGTTTGGAGTCGTTAAAACTTTTGTTATAATAAATTTGTAAGCATCTAATTAAATCCTTCTTATCTTCTGGGATTACAATTGGTTTTCCTTCAGTCTCATAATGTCCGACTTTCCAAATAAAGTGACGAACTAACTCAGGAAGAACTACTTCGCCTGCAATTATTCTAATCCAATTAATTTTCTCAAAATCATCAAAGGTGAGACTGGTTGTATTCGCTTGGTTATATTCCTCAATAGTTTTAAGAAAGGTGTCTTTATCTCTTGTAACGAAATTTAGATTTAAAATTATGTGAGAGATAACAAAGGCAAGATTAAATTTAAGATTCTCAGACTTTATATTAGTATCATTATAATTATTATAAGAATTTTTATCACTTGCTAAATATCTTAATCTTTCACTAAGAGATTTTAATTGTTCTTCAATATTATGTGAACTTGGGAATTGCATTTATTAAATATCTTAATTTTTAGAAGTTACTTTATAACCATGTTTTTCCACAAGCTATGTGAAGCGAAGCGCCATTTCTTTTGTGTCACATAATCCCAGTTATATAGATGTTCTATATTTAAATGTGAAGACCCCTCTTTATTTTGACACAGGATTGCTTCTATATTCTCATAAATTTCCAAGCCGGGATAACTTAACCCAGGTAAAGCTATTGCGAATTGTTTCTT
Organism: Chitinophagaceae bacterium; assembly: GCA_028288585.1. Taxonomy (GTDB): domain Bacteria; phylum Bacteroidota; class Bacteroidia; order Chitinophagales; family Chitinophagaceae; genus Ginsengibacter. The sequence goes on from JAQBNL010000084.1 coordinate 27,074, forward strand.
AACCCCGTTAACAAAAAGATTAAAGATTACAAGAAAACATTGCAACTCTTTAGGGCTATTTACTATGTTTAATCCAGTAAATTTCTCAGGAAAATCATTCTTAAGCCAAAAGACTTTCGGAAGAATTGGCTTTTCGGGGTTTAAGATTTGCTCCCGTATTTTGTAAAGGTTACGATTGATTAAAAAGCCATGACCGAATTTTTGAAAAGCATATAAATAAGCAATTTTTAAAAGAGCAATTTCCCCATAACGTTCATTGGACTTAGGATGAATATCCATATTAAAATTAAGTTTCCAATTTATGCCTGCATCAAACATATCATGTCCCTCCAAAAATGGGTCATATGCCTTATAAGTATAGGTTTTATTTGCAAAAAATCTCTCTCTATGTATTGGACTTGAGTTTTCCCCATCAACGTTAATCTTAACCCTTCCATCCTCCTCGACAGACATATCTGCTGCCACCCTACTTCCATCATTATTAAGGGTAACTCTTATTTTTGAATTAGGAGTATTATTAAAAAAATTCCACTCTTTTAATTGCAAAAGCAAATGGTTGTCTATTTTATACCCAGCTTTTGAATTACAATCTCTACAGGTTAAAATACCTTGTTTCCCTCCAAGCGAAAAAGGAGGATTGTGGTCGAATGTTAAGGGGTTGGAAGAGGTTTTGTTAAGAGTATCTTTTGTAAATAGATTAAAGCACAATGGACATATATAACCTTCCTTAAAATCGGGCTCGAATTTTAAGCTTGGATTCTCTTTTACCCATGAAAGATTTTGAGAATAAACATCATATAATTTCAGCTTTCTTTTTTGGTCTTTAGTCATTATTTCTCATAGGTTGTTAGTAATATTTGAATGTAAGATAAAATAATCACACCTGTATATGTGAAATATGTAGCACTAAAAAAAGATGGTGTAAATAACAACGTACTTCCTCGAACAAAATTTATGTAGACTTTAGAATAAAAATTATTATTTTGTTGACACCAAAATTAGCAACTATGAATTTCAACTTATTTTTAGGAGAACAAGTTATTATAAGTTCAGATAATAATACTATTACCTTAACTAATATGAGAATAAGAAAGGAATTAAGGTCGTGGGGTAATAGTTTCAATCAAAGTATACTACTTCAACATATTACCTCATGTGAAGTAAAACACAAATCGAATCCTATATTTCTTATTTTGTCAGCTATATCTATTTTAGCTTCTGTTTACTATTACAGCCAACCGTATGGTGAAAGCCAAGGGCAAATTCCTTTACTATTTGCTGCTGCATTTGCTTTAATTTATTTTCTTGATAGGCGTAGCTACATAGTCATAGGATCACCTTCAACAAAAATGTATATAAAAGTTTCTGGAGGTCGAACATCATCGTTAGACTTTATTTCAAGTGTTGAAGCAGCAATTGTAGATTTGAAAAAATAAATAATTTATATTTCTGCACAGGTATGAAAGAAAAATTAAAAGTTGCCTTAAGTTTCGTTATAAAAGGCGAGCTATACTAATTCTAATTCAGATAAGTTTAATAGGCGAAATATTGGACGTATTTTTCAATTTAGAAACATTAAAATAACCATGGAAGATATAAGCAAATGCTTGATTACAGGGTTGCCGATTAAGAGCTATAAAAAATGTGAAGAAAAGAATCATGGACACAATCCATTTCTGCAGTATAAAGTAGATATAAACTCAAAGGAATACTTTTTTGGGTTTTGCCTCAATTGCCTTAATGAAACTATCAAGTTTATAGAAGCGAATAAGAAACTCCTTTTTGCTTTGCTACTTAATGGGAAGGAGATTCCAAAAGAGGAAGACAGCCAAAGCATTTTCGAGAAGCATACATATTTATTACATAAACAAGATTTAGAAAAATTCATTAAGAATAATTCAGTCCTAACTTCTCCGAGCGATAAATTAGATAATCTATTCTTATCCCTTTCTTCACTACCTAAATATGAGGGTGAAAAAGTTTCTATAAACAATGATATTAACAAAGAAGAATTTTACTTAAAATATTACTTTAAGAATAAAGAAGAGCTTGTTTTTTATATAAATACTTTGAATACATCCAAACTATTAGAATTTGAATTTATTAATGACACACCCGTAGCTTTTAAAGTCACATATGATGGGCTTTTAAAGTCTATCTCTATGCAAGAAGAAGGGATATACGGAAATAGATGTTTTGTGGCTATGTCTTTCGATTCCGATGATGAGTTTATCTTTAATGAAGTTATTGAGCCAGTTTGTGAAATGTATAATTTCAAGGCTATACGAGTTGATAGGCTGCATCCAGGTACAGAACAAACAATCAATGATTTGATTATTGCAGAATTGAAAAAGGCAAAGTTTATTATTGCTGATTTTACAAAAAATAAAAGCGGTGTCTATTTTGAAGCTGGCTATGCATTAGGGAAAAGTAAGCAAGTTATTTACACTTGTTCAAAAGAACATTTTCAAAACCTACACTTTGACGTAAATCATTTTCCTGTTCTTATTTATGAAACAAAAGAGCAACTCAAGGAAATGCTGAAGAATAAAATTGAAGCATACATACTATAGATGATTATAGTTAGAAGGTTTTAATTCGTTATATGAAAGACTAAGTGAGGATTTCTTACTTGATTCAGAAGAACGCAAATATTCAATTTTCAATGTAGGTTTGTAGCCAATATAATATTCTAATTCATTTTTCATTATCGCTTCAATAAGACCTTCATTTCCCACAGTTGTAATAATGCTATCATGAATTGTAAATAATGGTATCTCAGAATTTATTTCTGTGATTTTTTTGCAAATAATATCTATCATTAAAAAACTTTCAATTCTCTGTAAAATAATAGGTAGATAATTATACTGAACCGATTTTATGGTTGTATAAAGCTCATAAGGCGTGGAAAAATGTACTTTAAAGGTTTGGCAAGGGCTATAAAATATGCCCGCTTGAGGCTTTATAAATAGGATAGTTAGTACCTCTTTTTTTACCTTTTCTCGGGAATCAAATTTTTTAGGATAGATTGACTGAAAGTGTAGTTGAATATATTCATAGAAAGTCCCTGCTACTACTTGGGAAATGTAATTATTTACGTCAGAATCAATAGGGGCATAGTTTTCCAGAGAACTTACTAAAGTAATGATATTGTTATATTCTTCCTTTCTTCTTATATCATTATATATTTCTTTATTTAAATACTTTAAATTTAAATTTTCGCCAAGTGAATCAGCATTACTCCAAAACTCTTTTTTGAAAAAGGCAATACTAAGATATGGTTGGCTATTTTTTAAGTCTATACTTACTAACTGTTCTCCATCATAGGTAAGAAAATTTCTCAACTCCCTTTTTATGTTCGTTATCGGATTATAAAATCTATGATTATCCCCTACAAATTTATAATAGTGATTTCCTTCATTTAAAGAATAGACTTTCTGTTGGAAGTCTATAGCTGTGTCTTTAGCATTGAGTATGGGTTTTAATTTGTATTTAATTGCTTCGTCATTCTTTATATCTTGTATTTTGCTATCTGTGTAATTATCAATCCAAAGACAAGCCCCCTTTGCATCAATGTGCAATTTATTATCATCCCACCATTTGGTTAAATAACCATAGCCCCAAGTGCTTTTTTTTGATTCTTGTTTCCTTCTTTCTCTATCTCTTTGAATTGCTCGCTTAAATTGAAAGTTATCAAGAAGCACTTGTTTTAATCCTGTACCTGAATACTTATACTTAAACCTAAAGCCTTTGCACTTTTCTCCGAGTATAAAATAATTATCCGTCTCTATAACGCCTGCTTTTAGAAGAAAATTAAGATATTTAGAATGGTCATGAAGTATCTTGTTTAGATTCCTACTCGATATTTCAGCATAGTCTGTGTCTTTATCGTTCATTTCTTTACGTTGAGCAATTCTTGCTTTAATAATGTAATCACATACAAATAGCAGCTTGTGCCTTTTCAAATTATTGCCTTTGAATGCAAAGCTGTTCTTCAGAATAACTTCGTCAATGTTAAGATTTGCAGGTATTAAGAAATTGATGTTACTAAGCGGTCTATTTTTTTTCATTTTAAATAACCATGCAAATAACATACCATTATATCAAACTATGTAATATTTATTTACAAATCAATGAAAAATAGATTAAACAATATTTGGTAAATTCATTATTTTGTCTTATCTTTATAGGATAATCAAAATTGATTACCTGTAATAATTAAAAATGGTTAGAGAAAAAGGAGTGGTAGCTAAGAAGAAGATTAAGACATACGATGGTCTGAGACAAAAATATTTTGGTATACGGGACTTAGGCAAGTTAGATGAGTCCGCAGTAAGGCAGCTACATTATTGGCTTGATGAAAAAATAGTTTCTGGCAATGACACAAAGGGTTGGCAGAAATTTGATTTTTATACTTTCCTGTGGATTTTAATAGTTCGTGAGTTTAAAGTATTGGGTCTTGATAATAATGTATTGATAAAATGCTCGAAGGGCTTATTTGATGGAAAGAATCAGCCCATTAAAGAATTTGAAAATGCAATATTGACTTGCTTAAAAGATAGGAAAGGACTATTGTTCCTCCTAAATAAATACGGTGATTTTGAGTTTATTGAAAATATTAAGGATGTACCTAATAGCCCAAAAGCAAGACCGTATATGACTTTTGTTGTAATAGATATTACTTTGATTTTACTTCAATTTTTAAGTGTCAAAGATTTCTATGGATATATAAAGGAGCATGGACTACTGAAAGAAAGAGAGATACAAGTTTTAAATGTCCTTCATGAGCATACAAATGCGATGGTGACAGTTAAATTTTTAAAAGACCAAGTAACCATCACTGATAAGACAGATAGTATCGAGCAATTTTTGGGTTTAATATTACACCAAGGAAACTATAAAACAATAGATATACAGATATAAAAGATGAGCGATGAAAAAACTTACACTACTTCAATTAAAACAATTTAGCGGCTTTGAAAATATTGATGATAAGATTGCATTATACATTATTGAATCTTTATTTCAATTTTCTGTAATTGCCTTTAACTTCTTTCACCTAAATAATTCAAAGCAAAGTGGAGAATATAGATATAATTAAGAGCCTACTTATAAAAGATATTATAGTAGAAGATACAGCAGGTAAAAATGTTGTTATATATACGAGGGTTTCATCTAAAGAACAGGCAGATAATAACGGCAGTTTAGAATCACAGAAGATGTATTGTGAAAAGTTAGCTGCCAGCAGTAATTACGCTATAGTAGAATACTTTGGCGGTACTTATGAATCTGCACAAAAAGATGAACGTAATGAGTTTGTAAAGATGTTGAACTTTATAAAATCATCACCCAAAAAAATCCATTACATAATAGTTTATTCACTTGACAGATTTTCACGTACTGGCCCTAACGCTATATTTCTTTCTTCAGAGCTTAGAAAAACAAACGTACATATACAGTCATGCCTACAAAATATTGATACCAAAACTTCAAGTGGAGTTTTACAACAGAGCATACATTTTATATTTAGTAATTATGAGAATGAGCTAAGAAAAGAAAAATGTGTTGCAGGTATGAAGGAAAAATTGAAGAAGGGTTTTTGGTTTGGTAAAGCCCCTTTAGGTTATGAATTTTCTCCTAATCGTGGAGAACAAAAGATAATTATTAATCCAATCGGTAACATAGTAAGACAAGCTTTTTTACTTAAAGCAGAACAAGGATTAACCAATAAAGAAATATCTGAAAGAAGCAAAGCTTTAGGATATGAGATAAAGGAAAAGAGGTTTACAGACATCTTTAGAAATCCTTTTTATTGTGGTTATATTCATAATAATATATTAGGGGGAGAGATTGTTTTAGGCAATCATGAAGCACTTATATCGGAAGAAATTTTTCTTAAAGTGAATAATATCATTTCAAAATATCCTACCAATTTTACGCAAAGGAAGACCGATGAACATTTACCATTAAAGAGGTTTATCAAATGTGAAAACTGCGGAACAACATGGGTAGGGTATTTAGTAACTAAGAAAAATGCCTACTATTATAAGTGTAATAAAAAGGGTTGTTTGTGCAACAGAAATGCCTCTAAAATGCACGATAAGTTTCAAGACTACATTTCCTCCTTTTCAATAAATGAATCCTTTATTGAGCCCCTAAAGCTTCAGTTGTCATATACTTTTTCATCTATGAATCAAGGTAGCGAAAAAGAGAAACTATCATTAGAAAATAAGTTAAAAGAAGTGGGGCAAAAAATAGATAAGGTAGAAGAAAGATTTGCTTTGGGTGAAATTGACGATAAAGAAGTTTATAATAAGATACGGAGTAAGTTCTTAGAGGATTACAATCAAATTGAAGGTATGATTAGAAGGGTGGATATTAAATTATCGAACCCTGAAAACTTTATAAATTATTCTGTTAAGCTTTCTTCAAAACTTAATACCATGTGGAGTTGTAGCAACTTTGATATGAAACAAAAACTTCAAAGACTTATGTTTCCAGAGGGTGTGACTTACGATTTCAAAAATGACAGTTATCGAACCTGCAAAGTAAATTCTGTTTTTACTGTAATTGCAGGACAGGCAAGGCTTTTAGAAGAACAAAAAAGCGGATTATCACCTTACTATGATGAAAAATCCGCTTCGGTATCGGGGAGCAGACTTGAACTGCCGACCTTCGGGTTATGAATCCGATGCTCTAACCAGCTGAGCTACCCCGACATTTTGGGCGGCAAAGATAATGTATTGAGTGTAGCTTACAAAGCTGTTTGCTGATGTGTTTGCTGGCTGATTATTTTTCCCGGGTATTCCTCTAAGGCTTTTTCCAAACAATCCATCGCTGCATTAATTGAATCTACATTAAGAACATAGGCTAATCTTACTTCATTTTTTCCTAAGCCACCAGTTCCGTAAAAGCCACTTGCGGGAGCAAGCATTACTGTTTTATTGTTGTAAGAAAAATTTTCTAATAACCACTGGCAAAAAACATCGGCATCATCGACAGGCAATCTTGCCATCGCATAAAACGCACCACCGGGATTTGGACAAAACACACCTGGAATATCATTTAATCTTTTTACAATTGTATCTCTTCTTAACTGGTATTCCTTTTTTGTTTTTTCAAAATAATTTGCCGGAAGGTCAACCGCAGCTTCGCCTAATATTTGAGCGAATCCGGGAGGACTTAACCTTGCCTGTGCAAACTTCATTACAGATTGTAATACATCTTTATTTTTTGTAACCAATGCACCGATTCTCCCTCCACAGGCGCTGTATCTTTTGCTTATCGTATCCATCAATACTACATTATCATCAACGCCTGTTAAATGCATGGCACTGAAGTGTTCTCCCTCATAACAAAATTCACGGTAAGCTTCGTCAGCAAATAAATATAAATTATGCTTTATAATAATTTCTTTAAGGGTTTCCATTTCCTCTTTGCTGTACAAATAACCTGTTGGGTTATTAGGATTGCAGATAACAATTGCTTTGGTTTTTGAAGTAATTGCTTTTTCAAAATCTTCTATTGGGGGTAATGCAAAACCAGTTTCTATTTTTGAAGTTATAGGTTTTACAATTACACCAGCAGCTACTGCAAATCCATTGTAGTTTGCATAAAAAGGTTCAGGAATTATTACTTCATCTCCGGCATCAAGGCAACTCATAAAACCAAATAGAATAGCTTCACTTCCTCCTGTAGTAATTATAATTTGATTAATATCTACATGTATACCAACCCTGTTATAATACTCAACCAGTTTTTTCCTATAGCTTTCATTGCCTGCACTGTGGCTGTATTCCAGTACTTTAAAATCTGAATGCCTTACCGCATCAAGTATTTGCGGTGGTGTTTCAATATCGGGCTGCCCAATATTTAAGTGAAAAACTTTGATGCCTCTTTTTTTTGCAGCTTCGGCATAGGGCACTAATTTCCTGATAGGAGATGGCGGCATTAATTTGCCACGTTTGCTTACAGATAACATAGAACAAATATACGGAAACACAAAAAAGTATAATTCAAATTTGATATTTATGACTATAAATTGGGGAAAAATTTGCCATATCAAAGAGTATAAAAAAATCACTGTCAATTAATTTTTACTCTGGCAGGGTTGTTGGTAAAACATATTATATTATAGGCTTTTTGTAAAACTATTTTATTTTGAAGCCTGGATAAAAAGCTATTATTTTTTAACAACAAAACAAACATGTATGAAAAGTTTAAAAAAAATTTCTACAAGCCTAAAAACTTTTACAGCATTTGTAATGCTATGCTTTATGCAAACAATTGCATTTGCACAGGATAAAAAAGTTGATGTAGATATTACTACCAATAAAGGAGGGGGAAACTGGTATGCACAACCCTGGGTTTGGATAGTTGGCGGTGCTGTGTTTTTATTATTGCTGGTAGCACTTATGCGTGGCAACAGCAACAAAGATTAATTTGTAAATTACTAATTGAATAATATAGCTGCTTTTATAGGCGGCTATTTTTGTGGAATAGAAATTAATTTTTTAATGCTAACTGGTTGTTCACTTTTGCAAGAAGGTCATTTACATCAAATGGTTTTGCAATAAAATCATTGGCGCCATAATCAGCAATAGTTGCGGCTGCACTGGGATGCGCAGAGAACATAATGATAGGAATGTGTTTGGTATCTTCCTGGGATTTTAATTGCTTACAAATTGTTCTCCCGTCATTACCGGAGATAAGAACATCTAATAAAATCAGTTCAGGTTTAAAAGTTTCAACTTTTTCAAAAGTATTTTCCCACTTAGCTGTTACCTCTACTTCAAACCCTTTCATAGTAAGTAATATTTCCATTACTACTAAAATATCCAGGTCATCATCTACAACTAAAATTTTAGCCATAACTTTTTGTTTTCAGATAGATCCATTGTAAAAGTAAAGTTTGTTTGGATTGTTTCTTCATTTTCTATCCAAAATTTCTTAATACAATAAACGTTGGTTCACAGCATTTATTTTCTTCATGAAATGGAAGATAAGTTAATTGCTCTTAAAAATTATTTCTGAATTTTCTTTTTTAAATTCTCATCAATTGCTTCTAAAAATTCTTCTGTATATAAGTAATGGTCACCATGTGTTACTTTATTTCCATGAACTGCAACGGCAAGGTCCTTGGTCATCTTCCCGCTTTCAACAGTTTCTATACAAACCTTTTCCAGTGCATTACAAAAAGCAATCAAAGGCTGGTTGTTATCCAGCTTGCCACGAAATGCCAAACCTCTTGTCCATGCAAAAATAGAAGCGATAGGATTTGTTGATGTTGGCTTGCCTGCCTGGTGCTCCCTGTAGTGGCGGGTTACAGTACCGTGTGCCGCTTCTGCTTCCATCGTTTTTCCATCAGGGGTTACTAATACAGAAGTCATCAAACCTAGAGAACCAAATCCCTGAGCAACCGTATCACTCTGCACATCACCATCATAATTTTTACATGCCCATACAAAATTGCCATTCCATTTTAATGCACTTGCCACCATATCATCTATCAGGCGATGCTCATAAACAATTCCGGCAGCATCAAAATCTTTTTTAAATTCGTTTTCAAATATCTCCTGGAAAATATCTTTAAATCTTCCATCATATTTTTTAAGAATAGTGTTTTTTGTTGAAAGATATAATGGCCATTTTTTGCTCAATGCCATATTAAAACAGCTTCTTGCAAAACCCATAATACTTTCGTCAGTGTTATACATGCTTAGTGCGACCCCATCACCTTTAAAATTATATACTTCAAAAATTTGTGGCTCGCCACCGCCTTCAGGAGTGAAGGTCATAGTAAGTTTTCCTTTGCCTTTTATTACAGTGTCGGTTGCACGGTACTGGTCACCAAAAGCATGACGGCCAACGATTATAGGGGCTGTCCAATTAGTTACCAGCCTGGGTACATTCTGCATAACAATGGGCTCACGAAATACTGTGCCATCTAAAATATTGCGGATAGTACCATTGGGGCTCTTCCACATTTGTTTCAAATTAAATTCCTTTACTCTTGCCTCATCGGGAGTGATAGTGGCACATTTGATTCCCACGCCATATTCTTTAATTGCATTTGCAGCATCTATTGTTACTTGGTCATTGGTTTCATCACGGTATTCAATGCCGAGATCAAAATATTTTATATCAACCTCTACATAAGGAAGTACCAGTTTTTCTTTAATGAATTTCCAGATGATCCTTGTCATTTCATCTCCATCTAATTCCACTACGGGGTTTGCCACTTTAATTTTTTCAGCCATTATATTTTTAATTTTTGCAAAGATAAGTTCTGAACCATGATTTGGGAAGATTTAATTGATTAAAAAGGATTTTATTAATGCTTAATTATTTGTCATTTGCTGATTGGTAAAATACAATCGATGAATTAAAAATAAAATGTTTGGCCTCCCTCTCTGAAGGAGAGGGAACGAGGGTGAGGAGCAAAAAAAATCCTCTCCGTTTCCGGAAAGGATTTTATATAAATGATGTGAGTGATTATTAATAATCTTTATTATATCCGCCGCCGCCGCCGCTTCTGCCGCCGCCGCTGTTTCCACCACCACCATACCCACCGCCGCTGCTTCTGCCGCCGCCACCGCCATAACCGCCGCCGCTTCTACCGCCGCCGCCGCCATAACCGCCGCCGCCGCTTCTACCGCCGCCGCCATAACCGCCGCCGCTTCTACCGCCACCACCACCGTATCCACCGCCGCCACTCTTTTTGTAGCCGCCTTCGCCTTCAGGACGAGGTTGTGATTCGTTAACGATAAGTTTGCGACCTTGTACTTCGCTTTCGTTTAATGCTGCGATAGCTGCTTTCGCTGCTTCTTCGTCTTCCATTTCAACAAAACCAAAGCCTTTGCTTCTACCGGTGTTTTTTTCTTTAAGAATTTTTGCACTTGTAACAGTACCATACTGTGTAAATAAGTTGCTTAAATCGTCGTCGGTCATTTGCCAACTGAGATTTCCTACGTAAATGTTCATTGTAAAACTTTTTTAAATTAAATAAAAACAATTAATGAATTAAGGGGCTACAATGAACTGAAGACACTTGGAAAGGAACGTCAGCCAAAAAGAAACTCACTAAATCCATTAATGCAACATTAAAGATATACAGATTTATCGCAATTCATGGAAAAAAGGTGGTTTATTTTAAAAGTGTATTATTAACATAAAAAACCCTCCTAAAACTGTTAGAAGGGTTTTAAAAAATCTTATTAAGAATGTTACTCTGCTGCTACTTCAAAATCCACATCAATTTCCTGTCCTTTACCGAAATCAATTTTAGCTTTATAGCTGCCTAATTCTTTTACATCATCTATAATAGTAATGCGCCTGCGGTCAATTTCATAACCTTTTTGCTCTTTAATTGCACGTGCAATCTGAACCGAGGTTACTCTGCCGAAAATCTTATTGGTAGTACCGGTTTTAGCACCAATTTTTACCGGGCCATTTTGTAAAACGCTTATCACGCTGTTTAATTCTGCAAGAAGTTTTTCTTCTTTCTTAGCCAACTGCTTTTGCTTCTCTTCTAACTGTTTGCGGTTAGATGGACTGGCTTCTATAGCGAGTTTGGAAGGAATTAAGTAATTGCGTGCATAACCATTCTTTACACTCACCAGCTCATTGGCACCGCCTAAATTATTTACATCCTGTATTAATATTACCTGCATAGTTACCTCCTTATTTTAGTAAATCAGTTACATACGGCAATATTGCCATTTGGCGGGCTTTTTTTACTGCATCACCCACTTTACGCTGAAACTTTAAAGAGTTACCCGTAAGGCGGCGTGGCAATAATTTACCCTGCTCATTTAAAAATTTCTTCAAAAAATCCCCGTCTTTATAATCGATGTACTTAATGCCCATCTTTTTAAAACGGCAATATTTTTTTGGTCTTTTTTCAGCCTTAATTGCTGTGAGATATTTTATCTCGTTTGGTTTTGCCATGTTATGCCTCCGCTTTTTCAGTTCCTGAACGTACACCACTTTTCCTTTTTGCATTGTACTCGACGGCGTATTTATCGAGTGCAGTGAACATGTGACGGAGGACTGATTCGTCACGCAGAAGCTGTGTTTTCAGCTTCTCATTGAAGTCGGATGGCGCTGTATATTCCATAACCCAGTATAAACCAGTGGTTTTTTTCTGGATAGGATACGCCAGTGATTTTAGTCCCCATGGGTTTTCGTGCAATACTTCACCGCCGTTATCAGTAACGAGGGAAGCAAATTTTTTCTGAGCAGAACGGTAGTCCTCTTCAGAAAGCACAGGAGTAAAAATCACCATCAATTCGTAATTCTGCATTTACCTTGTTTTTTGTGAATAAATAATTTTTTTAATCGGGCAGCAAAGGTAAGGGTTTAATTGGGATTTTGGTAACCTGGAACGGAAGTATTTCAGCCGTAAATGCTAATATTTTGTGGCTGTGAACTATATTGCTCCGTTCAGCTTCAATTCGGGCTATCACTGCAAGTCCGGCACAAAGCTTAACCTCAAACCTTCACCGGGCTTTCCGTTCTATCCCGCAGCTTTTGAACAAATAAAATATCTCAGCAATGAAAATAATCTTATTTGTACAACAGTTCCATAGGAATGCAATATCAGTAGGAAAAAATAAGCCGGTTAATTTAGTTCCGTAGGAACGATATATTTCGCCCCTTATGGGGCTTTAACGTGGATTGTTCATCTTCTATTAACATAACGCCCTATGGGGCGAATTAAGTTAGAGTTTATTAGAATAACCTATACACCGGATACCTCAAATGTGCCGGTTCATAATATGGCGAGTTCTTATAAATAAAATTTAACTGCGCTGATGCATCATTGGCAAACTTGCTATCTGATAGTTTTTTGGCTTCCAGTTTTTGTTTCAGTTGGAGATTATTTTTTAAAACTTCTGCCGCAATATCTTCCCATCTGTAATCACTATAACCCTCTTTTTGCTGGAGGATTGCATCAAAAAAATTCCATGCAAAAAAACTGTCATCACCTGTCGGCTCCAGCATTTCAACAATATACCTGTTGGCAGCCTGGCTCATTGGGATAACATAATCCCCTTTTAAAAATTTTATTTTTTGTGTTGAAGAGGAAACTTTTACATCTGTATTTCTATGGTGCTTTTCATATGCTCTTGGCGAAGCTTTATAATCATCAATATGATACGCTTCCACTTCAATTGAACTATCATTTTTTAATTGATACATCTTAACCTTATTGAGTTTCAATAAATCAATTATTGCCCACCACCCCTGCGGAATTATGTAAGCTTCTGGTTTAGTAACAAAATTTTTAGAAGAGAATACATTGTAAAACTTAACCTGTTTTGTAAAAGGCTTGTTGCGGTTATAATACATTCTTTGCAATGCTGTTGCATCACTGGTTTTAAAAGCCTGCTCATATCCTTTAAAATTTATCATCGAATATTTTGAAGAATCTACCTGCCATGATAACGGAAAACTTTTCTCTTTCTGAATATCATTCATTGCTTTTTTTCTAACTGTAATTAATTCAGCTGCGTGAATGCTTGACTGCTCAATAAATGTTTCCATTAATGCATATGTTGATTTAACCCTGTCTGCAAAAGGTTTCAGCATATGCGTTTCCGGCATAAAAGCCATGGTTTGAAACAAGGTGGCATAGCCTGATGAATATCTTGGAGGATCATAAAATTGCACCATGCCGCTATCAGGAGATGACCTTTCAAAATCAACATAAGGCGTCATTTCCCAACCTTTTTTTGTCATGCTTTTAAATAATTCAGGTTCAAACTTTTCTTTTAGCCAATGGCCAAGATCTGCGTCCAGCTTATCATATTGCGTAGTAAGCAACGTCATTGTATATTGATAATCTGCACCATCGCTAACATGATTATCGATTTGGATATCCGGATTTAAATAATGAAATATCTGCGTAAAACTTCTTGCATTTTTGCTGTCATCTTTTGTAAAATCTCTGTTCAAATCAAGGTTTTGTGCATTGCCTCTAAAGCCATATTCTAATGGCCCATTTTGGTTCGCTCTTGAAAAACTATTCCTGTTTAAACTGCCGCCAATATTATAAACAGGAATGAAAGCCAGTGCCACATTATCAGGCAGTTTTATTTTATTATTTGCAATATCTCTCACCAGCATCATGCTTGCATCAATTCCATCAGGCTCTCCGGGATGAATGCCATTATTGATAAGAATAACAATTTTGTTTTGTTTGTGCCAAACTTCAGGGTCAAACTTTCCAGCATTGCTTACCAAAACCAAATGCAAGGGATATCCTGCATCAGTTGGTCCCATTTTTTTTACCAATATTTTAGCGGAAGACTTATCTAAATTTTTATAAAATTCAATTGCCTGAAAGTACGTTGCAGTTTCTTTACCATTGCTATTTTCAAAAGGTGTTTGTTGCGAAAAAACTGAACCTGAGATGAATGAAAATACAAGGAAGCAAAAAATAATTTTCATAATGAATTAATATTATTTGGTAAAATTGGTAAATTATTTTTTGCCCCGACTTTCAGGTCGGGGATAATTAGTAATGCGATTTAGGCTTTAGCCAAAATAAATAAAATTAGGCTAAAGCCAATCAATTTATTCTATAGTTCTCCGCCCTAAAGGACGGAGCTAATTATTCTTTTAATTTCTTTTACAAAGTTTCAAACATTGTCTAATAAAAAAAGCGTCTCTTTTCAGAAACGCTTTCAATAATCTTTTTTTACAGATCTATTTTGCCAGTGTATTTACGCCTTTTGTAAGCTTACGTTTTAAGTTAGCTGCTTTATTTTTATGGATAATACCACGCTTTGCCAATTTATCAATCATTGATGCAACAGCAGGTAGTTTTTCTGATGCGCCTTCTTTTGTATCAAGTACTTTCAGATCACGAATTGCATTACGGGTTGTTTTACCATAATAGCGGTTACGCTCTCTGCGCTTTGTTGATTGTCTTACATCCTTTTTGGTAGCTGCGTGATTAGCCATGAAATTTTAATTTTTGGTCGGCAAAGATAGGGATTTGTAACAATAAAAAGTACTCTGTTATCAATCTTTTTAATAGGATTTAGCTTTTAATAGCCAATTTTAATGTAACGAAAAACCGATATTTGCACATATTTATGAAAGATTTCTCATACATCACAAATTCCCACCCGGCTTATATAGAAAATCTTTATGAAGATTATGTAAAAAACCCGGAAACGATTGACCCTGATATGCGTAAATTTTTTGAAGGGTTTGATTTTGCTGTTAATTCAGGAATAACAAATATTAAAGGAAGTAATGGAACAGCTTTAGCAGAAACAGTTGCAGCAAAAAGCGAAGTTTCTCCTGGGGATGCTTCAATAAGCTGGAAAAAAGAATTAGGCGTATACCGGATGATACTTGGGTATCGCAATAAAGGTCACCTGGTTGCAAAAACAAACCCGATCCGCCAGCGCAAAGATCGCGGGGCTAACCTTGATCCTGCTTTTTTTGGTTTTACAGAAGAAGACATGGATAAAAATTTTCAGGCAGGCAATCTTATTGGATTAGGAACTACAACACTTCGTAACATTATTGCACACCTTCAAAAATGCTATGCTGATCATGTAGGTATTGAATTTAAATACATAAGTGATCAGAAAAAAATTGATTGGCTAACAAATGAAATGGAAAAGAATTTTTCACAACCTGTTTCATTGGAAAAAAAGAAAAGGATTTTAGAAAAACTGAACCAGGGTGTGATGTTTGAAAAATTCCTTCACACAAAATATATAGGGCAAAAAAGATTTTCGCTTGAAGGCGGCGAAACTACAATAGCTGCACTGGATGCCATAATCAATACTGCTGCCGACTCCGACGTACAGGAAATGGTAATTGGTATGGCTCACCGGGGAAGGTTGAATATCCTCGCAAATATCATGGGTAAAACCTATGAGCAAATCTTCAGTGAATTTGAGGGAACGGCGCAACTTGATCAAACCATGGGAAGCGGCGATGTAAAATATCATATGGGATTTGGAAGTGAAGTAACCACAACCAACGGTAAATCTATCCATTTGAAGTTAATGCCGAATCCATCACACCTGGAAGCAGTAGATCCTGTGGTAGTAGGATTTGCAAGAGCAAAAGCTGATGTGCTGTATGACAGCCAATTTGATAAAATTCTGCCACTATTAATTCACGGTGATGCCTCACTGGCGGGAGAAGGTGTTGTGTATGAAGTTTTACAGATGAGCGCTTTGAAAGGTTACGATACAGGTGGCACCATTCATTTTGTTATCAACAACCAGATAGGTTTCACAACAGATTTTGATGATGCAAGAAGTTCTGACTATTGCACATCGCTGGCTGCTGCTATACATGCTCCTGTGTTGCATGTAAATGGTGATGATCCGGAGGCGGTGGTAAAATGCGTTGAAATGGCAACACACTACAGGCAGGAGTTCAATGCAGATATTTTTATTGACATGGTTTGTTATCGCCGTCACGGACACAATGAAGGTGATGATCCTAAATTTACTCAACCGCATTTGTATGCACTTATAGACAAGCATCCTAATCCGAGAGAAGTATATGTAAACTATTTGCTGGAACATGGCGAGTCCGACGCCCAGGAATTAGCCAGGGAAATGGAAAAAAAATTCTGGAGCGATTTACAGGAACGGCTTGATGAAGTAAAACAAAATCCGTTGCCTTATACTTACCAGCAGCCTGAAATATGGTGGAGAAATTTGCGTAAGGCAACGCAGGGAGATTTTGAGCAATCGCCGGTAACAGCTATCAGTACAGATAGTTTTAAAAAAGTATTTGATGCAATGATGAAATGGCCGGATGGCTTTAAGCCGTTGCGAAAAGTGGAAAAAATTATCCAGGATAAAATAAAGTTATTTGATGCTGAGCAAAAAGCAGATTGGGCAACAGGTGAGCTTATGGCTTATGGAAGTCTGTTGCTGAATGGGAATGATGTACGCATGAGCGGACAGGATGTACAGCGGGGCACTTTTTCGCATCGTCATGCAGTTTTAAGAGATGATACTAATGATAAAGCATATAACAGGCTGAGCAATATCCCGGATGCAAAGGGTAAATTCAGAATTTATAATTCACTGTTAAGTGAATTTGGGGTATTAGGCTTTGAATATGGATATGGATTGGCAAATCCTAATGCCCTGGTATTATGGGAAGCACAATTCGGTGATTTTGGTAATGAGGCGCAAACGATTATTGATCAATTTATTTCATCCGGTGAGCAAAAATGGAATCGGATGAATGGCCTGGTAATGCTCTTGCCGCATGGTTATGAAGGGCAGGGGCCGGAGCACAGCAGCGGACGGATGGAACGCTTTTTACAAATGTGTGCAGAGCTCAATATGATAATTGCAAACATTACAACCTCTGCAAATTATTTTCATGCAATGCGCAGGCAACTGGCCTGGCCATTCAGAAAACCTTTAATTATTTTTTCGCCAAAAGCAAACTTAAGACACCCCGGGAGTTTCAGTCATATTGATGAGTTTACATCCGGAGGATTTAAAGAATTGATCGATGATAATTTTGTGAAGGATCCATCAGCAATTAAAAAAGTTTTATTCTGCAGCGGCAAAATTTATTTTGATCTTGCTGAAAAACAACAAAAAGAAAACAGGCAGGATATTGCTATCATCAGGATGGAGCAAATTTATCCGTTACCAATAAAACAACTGGAAGAATTGTATAAAAAATACAGTAAAGCAATTTGGTTTTGGGTACAGGAAGAACCGTTGAATATGGGAGCAGCCTCATTCTTATTAATGAATTTAAAAATCATTAATTATGGTGTGATAGGGCGGCAGCCAAGCGCTTCTACTGCTACGGGGTATGCAAAAGTGCATGCACAGGAACAGGCAGAAATAATTGAAACAGCATTTAGTGTTTAGTAAACATTTATCTTAGTTACGTATTTTAAAATGTAATCATGGCGATAGAAATTAAAGTTCCTTCAATTGGTGAAAGTATAACGGAAGTAACACTGGTAAAATGGATAAAACAAAATGGTGATTATGTTGAAAGAGATGAAGTGATAGCAGAACTGGAAAGTGAAAAAGCCACGTTCGAAATCAATGCACAGCAAGCCGGTATTTTAACCACCATTGCCAAAGAAGGGGATACATTAAAAATTGGTGACGTCGCCTGCACAATAGATGACACAGCTGCACGGCCGGAAAAAGCAGAACCAAAGCCGGAAGAAAAAAAGGAGAAAATAAAAAAAGCTGAATCACCAAAAGCTGAAGAATCGAAAGAGCCTGTTCAAAATAAAGAAGAGAAAACGGATGTAAAAGCAACGCCAGTTGCCGCGGCAATTTTAGCAGATAAAAAAGTAGACGTAAAAAATATTACACCATCCGGCTCTAACGGAAGGATATTAAAGCATGATGTACTGGATGCATTATCCAATCCTGGCAGAAGCATTGGCCAGCCTATGTTTAGCAGGGATGATAAGCCTGAGAAGATGAGCAATCTCCGCAAAACAATAAGCCGTAGATTGGTAGAGGCTAAGAATACAACGGCAATGCTCACCACTTTTAATGAAGTGGATATGAGCGCCATAATGGAGCTGCGAACTAAGTATAAAGAGGTCTTTAAAAAGCAACACGAAGTAAATCTTGGCTTCATGAGCTTTTTTACAAAAGCTGTTTGCTTTGGTGTACAGGAATGGCCTACTGTAAATGCAATGATTGATGGCGAAAATATTGTGCACCATAATTATTGTGATATTTCCATAGCAGTTTCTGCACCTAAAGGTTTGGTAGTGCCTGTAATAAGAAATGCCGAAAGCCTTAGCATGGCTGAAATTGAAAAGAAAGTTGTTGAGCTGGCAACCAAGGCAAAAGAAAATAAACTCACTATTGAAGAAATGACGGGAGGAACTTTTACTATAACTAATGGGGGAGTGTTTGGCTCACTGATGAGCACACCAATAATAAATATCCCGCAGTCTGCTATTTTAGGGATGCATAAAATACAGGAAAGACCGGTTGCCATTAATGGCCAGGTGGTAATTAAACCTATGATGTATGTGGCATTAAGTTACGATCACAGGATAATTGATGGCCGTGAGTCAGTGAGTTTTTTAGTAAGAGTAAAAGAAATGCTTGAAAATCCTGAGCAGTTACTTTTTGGAAAGGATCCCATGAAAGCCTTATTAGAGATCTGATGCGATTTCTATCTTACCTAAATTCAGCTGTTACTATTTTACGATCCTATAATGGCAATGAACCATTCCACCTTTATGTAAAAAAATATTTTACTGCCAACAAAAAGTATGGTTCAAGAGACAGGAAACAGATTACTTCTCTTTGCTACAATTATTTTCGTTTAGGAAATGCTGTTAAAAATATTCCCATTGAAGAAAGGATTGTGCTTGCAACATTTTTATGTGAAACCTCCTCATCCGAATTTTTAAAAGCTGTAAAGCCTGAATGGAATAATTTGAGCGAACGATCTATTGAAGAAAAACTTTCTTTTCTTTCAACACAGTTTTCTATTCAAAATATATTTCCCTATAAAGAAGAATTAAGTGAAGAAATTGATGCAGAAAAATTCAACGCATCATTTCTAATTCAACCTGACCTTTTCTTAAGAGTGCGACCAGGCAATAATAAAAGAGTAATGGGAAAACTGGCAGGAGCAGGGATATCGTACAAATTAGTAAATGAAGATTGTATTGTGCTTCCCAATTCATCAAAGATAAATGATGTAATAGAGTTGGATAAAGAAGCAGTTGTGCAGGATTATAATTCACAGAATATAGCGGGGTTTATTCAACTAAAAGCTAAGAACAATAAACAACCCACTGTTTGGGATTGCTGTGCTGCAAGTGGTGGAAAATCAATTTTGGCCTATGACATTAATCCAAATATTGAGTTAACTGTAAGCGATAAGAGAGAATCTATTCTTGAAAATTTGAAAAAACGTTTTGCTGTTGCGGGAATAAAAAAATATCATCCTTTTATAGCAGATATTACTGCCGGCAACTGGCAACAGCAAACAAAAAAATTTGATCTCATTATTTGTGATGCTCCCTGCACCGGCTCAGGAACATGGTCACGAACTCCCGAACAATTATTTTATTTTAAAAAAGATATGATTGAAAAATATTCGGTTCTGCAAAAAAAGATAATAGAAAATATTATTCCGCATATAAAACCCGGTGGCCAGCTTTTATACATTACATGCTCAGTATTTAAAAAAGAAAATGAAGATGTTGTAAAATATGTCCAGGAAAAATTAAACCTGAAACTGAAAAAAATGGAAATATTAAAAGGCTATGAAATAAAAGCCGATACTATGTTTGCTGCATTGCTTACTGCGCCATTATCCTGATGCTCCTCTTTTCCAAAACATTGCTATAGCGTAATGTATAAATTCCCTTAGCCAGCGGTTGCAAATTATTAAAAGAAATAAATTGAGCCTGTCCCTGCTGTGTGGTAACCTGTTTGGTTACATATAATTTTCCATCGGCGCCATATAATTTAAAGGTTGATATTCCTGAATATTGGGGTCTTATCAATAGTGTAAAATTTCCCATGAAGGGATTTGGATATACTTTTATCCAATCATTGGCTAAAATAGTATTAGCCTGCAGTAAAATCCTTTGTTGAAAAAGATTGTCGTATGCCTTATGAAAATTTGGAATGCCATAGCCAATGCGGTCATCAGGCGTTGTATAAATACTGCTGCTGCGTTTCACCGCTTCAATTATCTGCATGTTTGTGAACTCCGGAAATGCCTGCCACAAGCATGTGATAAGGCCCGCTAAATTTGGGCATGCAAGCGAAGTTCCGTTACCAAAATTTGGCAGATTGTTTAATCCTGCATAAGCTGTGCCCTGGCCAACAGAAGCCACAGTTGGCTTTATCCTTCCATCACTGGAAGGCCCAAAACCACTAAACGTTGCAACTACTCCCGAAGCATTTACGGCTCCCACACTTACAATACTGTCTGCATCAGCAGGTGTAGAAATGTAGTGCCATGGGTTATTGCCATCATTGCCTGCAGCCACTACGGATATGATTCCCTTTCTTGCGGCCATAGTATTTGCTTTTGCTATAATAGTCACCTTTCCATTCATATCTGCATAAGTATGATTGAAAATAGGATTGGTAAAAGTTGTATAACCTAATGAAGTTGAAAAAACATCAACGCCAATACTATCTGCCCGTTCGGCGGCAGCAGCCCAGTTCTGTTCTTCTATAGGATACTCTGATGAAACATCTTCTGTTCTGTATAAATAAAATTTTGCCTTGGGGCAACTGCCAACTAATTGGCCCGGGGAGTTACCGGCAATTATTGAAAAACAATACATGCCATGCGGATCATCTTCAGTTACGCTTATTTCGTTTTTTACATAATCATACGTTTCCACTATTTGATTATTATTTCTTACGCTGTCAAAAGCAGTTACGGTTAAATAATTTCTGTAACCTGCATCAAACATTGCCATCAGCATTCCTTCTCCTTTAAAGCCATTATTATGTAAAAATTCTCCTTCATGAATATGTATCTGCGCAAATGAATTTCCATAATTAAAAACATCAGCGGCTGTTTGTACTACCCCGGTTACAGTGGTGGCCTGGGAAATTTCTTCATTAAATTTATTTCGTGTCGGGATGTTTTCCCTGTTTCCCTGCTGCGTTCTCATTACAGGATTAGAAGAGATAACAAATGGGAAATTATTGATTTTTGCCAGCGCTGCAGCATCAGTGGTTTGTATGCAAACTTCATTCAACCACTTTGATTTATTAAGAATGGTAACGCTGCCTGCCAATTGCACACTATCAATATACCGGGGCGTTATGGGAAGATCGGTAGAATCAATAGAGATATGTTGTCTTACTCTTCTTTGAATCGATCTGGGAGATAAATACTGCGAAGGGTTATTGATGCTGTAAGGCGTTCCGGCCTTGTCCTTAAACCGTATAATATATTTTGAGAATTGTGCTTTAGAATCTTTTGAAAAAAATAAAGTGCCAATAAAAATGAGGAGTAAAATTTTCTTCATACCAGGATTTGTGTAACAAACAATTACTATACTTCAAATTTAAAGATTCTGATTAGAGTGACCTTAATTATAACCGGTTATTGTAAGCTTTACACCATAGCCACTATAAAATGCCAGCCGTCCGGGTTGAGCTCCCTGGAATTCCCAATGCAAAAATTCTTTGTATACAAGGCCAATACCTTTTGCATATTTTTCAACGCTATAATTTTTTTCAGCATACTGGGTGCCGGGTAACTTTGGATCCTGGCCTAAAAATTCATCTCTTTGGTTAACCTTAATCGTAGTAAATAAAAATCCGTTTACAGTGAGAGGAATATTTACACTATCGTATTTATAATCCCAATCATCTAAATATTTTGTAGTGGAGTTTAAAGAATAAGTATCAATGAAAGTATTTCCCTTCCAGCTATAGCCGTCTTGTATAGGCAATTTTAATTTTTGAAAACGTAAATTATTTTCAACAAATTCTATTGTGGTTGTGGTTGGTATCGCCATAAAAACATTGCTGGCCGTCCACGCCTGGGTTGCATTTTGCCGCATGTAGCGTACTATTCTAAAAGCCGCCCGTCCGAGGTTATCTGCCAACTGGGTCTCTACCGAATCTTTAACCTGGTATTTTATAACAGTATCTTTTTGACCAAAATTTATATATACTGTTGAATCTAAATTATAGCTAATGTATTTGCCTACCTGCAATGGAAAATAATCACTTAGTGAAGCGGTTGTATAAAGTTCGTTTTGTTTGTTACAGGCAGTTAGTACAGTAATTAACAGCAAGGCAAAACCAAAGTATTTCTTCATAGAATTCAATTAGGGGCTATGTTAAAGATGCAATTAAAAGCCAAAAGGCTGCTCCGTTCTTTGGATTATACCGCCGCCAATTACATCATCTCCTTCATAAAAAACTGCACTTTGGCCGGGAGCAATGCCCTTTACATCTTCATAAAAACGAACATTTATACCTTTTTCGTATGTATGCAGGGTTGATAAAGCCCCTTTATCTTTATACCTGATCTTGGTTATCACGTCCATTCCATCTGTAATGCCATCATATTTTATCCAGTTAATACCGGAAACCTTCATTTCATTTTTATTAAGATCATCTTCTCCTCCCAAAACAATGGTATTGCTTTCGGGGATAATTTCGGTTACAAATGCAGGTTTGCCCAGCGCAATATCCAGGCCTTTTCTTTGCCCGATAGTATAAAAAGGATAGCCTTTGTGGTTGCCTAATATCTTACCACTTTTATCAACAAAATATCCGCCTTCTACTTTTTCTTCAAGCCCTTCTACTTTTCTTTTTAAGAAACCGCGGTAGTCATTATCGGGCACAAAACAGATCTCGTAGCTCTCACTTTTTTTAGCCAATTCCGGATAGCCAAAATCATGTGCCATTTGCCTGATGGCAGATTTACGATAAGTACCCAGCGGTAATAATGTTCTGCTCAACAGATCCTGTTGCAGGCCCCACAGCACATAGCTTTGGTCTTTGGTTTCATCAATTCCTTTTCTTATAAAATATCTCCCGTTTGTATGCTGATGAATTTGTGCATAGTGGCCCGTTGCAATAAAATCACAACCCAGTGCATCGGCTCTTTTTAATAAAGCCCGCCACTTGATATGCGTGTTGCACATTACACATGGGTTAGGCGTGCGGCCCGCCATATATTCTTCTACAAAATTGTCAATAACAAAATCACCAAACTCATCTCTTATATCCAAAATAAAATGGGGAAAGCCATGTTGTACTGCGGCAGCACGGGCATCATTAAAACTATCCAGGTTACAGCAACCGGTTTCTTTTTTTGATGTGCCGCCACTGGTTGCGTAATCCCATGTTTTCATGGTAATGCCAATTACCTCATACCCTTCGTGATGCAGCATAAGTGCTGCAACAGTACTGTCGATACCGCCGCTCATTGCCATTAAAACTTTTCCTTTACTCATAAAAATTTAATCTGCAAAGATAAGCTAATGCCGCTAAGGCACAAAGGCGCTAAGTAACACTAAGGATGCTGCATATTTTCTTTATGAATCTTCCTGCCTTAGTGCTTTTGTGGCAAAAAAAACTATAACTTATCTTTTGCTATCCAGCCTTCGATGTTATCCTTGTCCCTTATAAAATAAAAATCTTTAAATGCAGCCAGGATATTTATTTTATCACCTGCCACTAACATTTTTTTAGGCAGCCCTTCATAACCAGGTGTTGAAAGAAGTGCAAGTGTTTTTTTTATTGATATGCGTTTTATAGGCTTATTTACTGAAGTAATGGCAGCGCCTGCAACAAATCCTTTTTTACCATCCGGTAAAATAACCCGGTAAAAATTTCCTGTACCGGCTTCCGGTCGCAGTAATGTATTTTCTTCAAGCGTTATAAAATTGGTAGTAACCATCTGATCGAAAAAAAGCTTAACATTTTTTCCACTCCGCATCCATGTATTTAAAATATTTGGAGACACAGATAATTTTGCAGGCTCCCTGTAATCATTCTTTACAAAATATAAGGGATCGATTGCAACGTTATTGTTCGTATAAATTCCAAAATGTAAATGCGATACTGTAAATTTTGCATTACCTGTATTCCCTGTCAATCCAAGAACATCGCCTGTTTTTACACGCTGGCCTTCTTTGGCAATTTGCGAATCAAGATGAGCATAATACAAACTGTAAGAAGCATTATCAGGCCGCATAAAAATTACCTTTCCTCCCAATGCATTTTCATTTACTCTCGTTATAATACCGTTTACCGATGCTACTGCCTGTGAACATTTGGGAGCAAGGATATCAATACCCTCATGTTTTCTTTCGCCATTATCCCTGCCGGTACCAAACAGGCTTATTATACTGCTTTTTACATTTTGCTGAATTGGAAATGAAAGAGAAGGACCAGCTGTTATAGTAAAAGTATATTCTCCCTTTTTTAATAATTCAGGTTGAATTCGTACAATAAAAGTTGTGTCTTCATTTACAGAATATTCTAAAGAAAAATTAGTTGTATCTGCTGCTGATATAAACTTAGGTGTTCTATTTTCCGAGGCAGGATAAGGTTGCCACAGGTCAACATACATTGCAAAATTCTCTACAGTTTTTTTTGTTATAAAGATTTTTAATTTTTGCCCACGCCTTGCTTTAAAACGCAATCCAATTCCATTGGCACGGTCATCAGCAAAATAGCCTGTTTCGCTGTAGGGTAAAGAGATGTCTAAAGGATTACTAAGCGTTATAGCTGCTGCTTTTAGCCATGCCTCGCCTAATGCGGTTTCTTTTAAACCGGCATCTTTTATTTTCTTTTCGTATTCCTGGTGCGGCGTTTTTTTGCCGAATATTCCCGGCCCGGGAGAAGAGCAGGCATAGAGTAATAAAGAAAGTAAACAGAGAAAAAAGAAAGAGGAATTTTTATTTTGCATAGGAATCAATTAGTCAAATTTACATCAGCTATTCAAAATGAAATCTTAATAAACAGTTTGATCTTCTATTTGCTTTCCCATTAATCCTTTAATCCCGTAAATCCCAGTTCAGACAGAATTATTATCTTGCATCCATGCAGCAATATCTTCACCTATTAGAACATATTTTAAAGAATGGGACTGATAAAAGTGACAGGACCGGCACAGGAACACGAAGTGTTTTTGGCTATCAAATGCGTTTTGATCTTGCTGAAGAGTTTCCTTTAGTCACCACAAAAAAATTGCATCTTAAAAGTATTATTTACGAACTGCTTTGGTTCTTAAAAGGAGATACCAACATACAATATTTAAAAGAACATGGTGTGAGAATATGGGATGAATGGGCAGATGAGAATGGCGACCTTGGCCCTGTTTACGGAAAGCAGTGGCGTAGTTGGGAAGGTGCAAATGGAAAAGTTGTTGATCAAATATCAGAACTGATTCACCAAATAAAAACAAATCCGGATAGTCGCAGGCTAATTGTAAGCGCATGGAATGTTGCAGAGCTTCCGGAAATGAAATTGATGCCGTGTCATTGCCTGTTTCAATTCTATGTTGCCAATGGTAAATTAAGTTGCCAGCTTTATCAACGAAGTGCAGATGTATTTCTTGGAGTTCCATTTAATATTGCTTCCTATGCTTTACTTACTATAATGATAGCACAGGTTTGTGATTTGGAAGTGGGAGAATTTATTCATTCATTTGGCGATGTGCATTTATACAGCAACCATTTTGAGCAGGCAGAGTTGCAATTAACAAGAACACCTTTTGCATTGCCACAAATGAAGATAAATCCTTCAGTAAAAAATATATTTGATTTTAAGTTTGAGGATTTTGAATTGTTGAATTATGAAAGTCATCCACCGATAAAAGCCCCTGTGGCTGTTTAATTATGGTTATATCACATCTTGTTGCAGCTTCAGAAAATAATGTTATCGGTAAGAATAACCAGTTGCCATGGAATTTGCCAAACGATTTTAAATTTTTTAAAAATAAAACCTGGGGAATGCCGGTTGTTATGGGGCGTAAGACCTATGAGTCAATGGAAAAAGAGTTGAAAGGAAGAATAAATATTGTTGTTACCACAAATAAAGAATGGAAAAGAGAAAATGTAATTGTCGTTTCTTCAATAGAAGAAGGAATTAATAAAGCAGAAGAAACAGATTGTAAGGAAATTTTTATTATTGGTGGAGGAGAGATATTTAAACAATCGATGGACATAGCAAACCGCCTCTATATAACCCGGGTGCATGCTACAGTTGATGGGGATACTTTTTATCCTTCTATTGATAAGAGTAAATGGAAATTAATCTCTGAAGATCCGCATCCGGCGGATGAAAAACACCAGTTTGCATATACCTTTCAGCTTTGGGAAAAAAACAGTTAATGTATACCCGCTTTCAATTAGCTAAAAAATATCTTCATTATTATTTAACTGCTTCTAATGGCAAAGGCCACGGCGTTCATTCTCCTTTTGTTTTTGATTTTATAAAAAACGTTTTAAATGATAAAAAGGATGATGACTCTTATGATTCCATTGAAAAATTAAGAGAAGAATTATTGCATGACAAAAGAATTATCGAAGTGGAAGATTATGGTGCGGGCTCTGCAGTAATGCCTCTCAACAAAAGAGTGATAAAAGACATTGCAGATTCTTCTCTAAAGACAAAAAAATTTGCACAGTTATTATTCAGGATAGCTCAATACTATAAATCGCAAACTATTGTTGAGTTAGGTACGTCCTTAGGTATTACAACTCTTTATCTTGGGGCTGCCAATAAAACTTCAGAAGTATTTACGCTGGAAGGCTCTAAAAATGTGGCAGCCGTTGCACAATCTAATTTTCAGAAACCGGGCTTGCAAAATATAAAATTATTGCAGGGAAACTTTGATGATACATTGCCTGCTCTTTTATCGCAGATTCAAAAGGTTGATCTTGCTTTTGTAGATGGAAACCACAGGAAGCTCCCAACTCTCAATTACTTTGATCAACTAATCAACAAATCAACCGAATCAACTATTTTAATTTTTGACGATATTCACTGGAGCGCCGAAATGGAAGCCGCATGGAAACAAATTCAGCAACATCCTGCCGTAACATTAACTATCGATCTTTTCTTTATTGGTCTTGTGTTTTTTAGAAAAGATTTTAAGGCAAAGCAACATTTTGTTATCAGGTTTTAAATTTTCAATATCTTACGGCCATATTTGTATGCTATGATAATCGGTGTTTTAAAAGAACCATCACCTGAAACAAGAGTCTCCTTATTGCCTGAGCATTTAGCTACGCTTAAAAAATGGAATGTTGATGCGGTTGTTGAAACCAATGCAGGAATAACTGCCTTTGTCACAAATGAAAAGTACACTGAGGCAGGCGCAAAGGTTGTAAGCCGCGAAGAAGTTTTACA
This sequence comes from Chitinophagaceae bacterium, assembly GCA_028288585.1. Lineage (GTDB taxonomy): Bacteria > Bacteroidota > Bacteroidia > Chitinophagales > Chitinophagaceae > Ginsengibacter. The sequence goes on from JAQBNL010000084.1 coordinate 54,937, forward strand.
AACGGCAGACATAATTTTATCCATTAATATTTTTCCTGAAGCCCAAACTTCTAACCTAAAATCAAAGGTTCTTCTTGGTAATTACCAGGCGTTGTTTAATGCAGCTCTTATAAAAGACTGGAGTGATAAGGGGATTACAGTGTTCAGCATTGATATGATACCAAGAACAACCAGGGCACAAAGTATGGATGTACTAAGCAGCCAGGCAAATATTGCAGGGTATAAAGCGGTATTGCTTGCTGCTAATTTATTTCCGAAATATTTTCCAATGTTCATGACTGCTGCCGGGAGTATTCCGCCTGCAAAAATTTTAATATTAGGAGCAGGTGTGGCAGGTTTGCAGGCAATTGCAACGGCCAAAAGATTAGGAGCTGTTGTAGAAGTATTTGATACAAGGCCTGCCGTTAAAGAAGAAGTGATGAGTCTTGGGGCAAAGTTTGTAGAAGTAGAAGGTGCCGCTGATGCAAGCAAGGCCGGTGGATATGCGGTTGAGCAATCAGAGGAATTTTTACAAAAACAAAAAGCAAAAATTGCAGAGAGTGTTGCCAAGGCTGATATTGTAATTACCACAGCGCAGATACCGGGTAAGAAAGCGCCTGTATTAATTACAACCCAAATGATGGAGAACATGAAAAATGGTTCGGTAATAGTTGATCTGGCAGCTTCTACAGGCGGTAATACAGAGCTTACAAAAAACGCAGAAAATTTTTCTCACAATGGAGTAACTATTGTTGGTAATTCTAATTTGCCATCGACTATGCCTTTTGATGCCAGTAAATTATATGGAAAGAATATTTTAAACTTTTTACAATTGATAATTGATAAAGAAGGAAAAATAAATTTGAATTTTGAAGATGACCTGGTGAAAGGCACCTGTATTGCTCATGATGGTAAAATAATCAATGAAAGGGTTCAAAGTCTGGTAGCCTCCTAAATCCCCCGGAGGGGGACTTTGAAAGGCAATAATACTTTGAAGTTTTTTATAGAAACAATAATGTTGAATAAAATAATGCATCTTAAATTATTTAAAAAGCTTCGGAAATCCCGATAAACCGGGATTTGGAGGGGCATTAGAGGAGGCTTAATTTATGCAAAACGTTCTTCAATGGATAACTAATAATCAGCAGATAATATACATTGTTATACTGATGATATTTGTTGGGATAGAAGTGATAGGCAGGGTGCCAAGTGTATTGCATACACCACTTATGAGCGGGGCCAATGCCATTCATGGTGTAGTTATTATCGGTGCTATTATCGTTATGGGCAAAGCGGAAGGAGATAATTATTTAGCATTAATACTGGGTTTTCTTGCAGTGATATTGGGAACATTAAATGTTGTAGGCGGGTTTGTGGTTACCGACCGTATGCTGGAAATGTTTAAAGCAAAAAAGAAGAAATAATATGGGATTGAATCTGTTGACGATATGCTACCTGGTTGCTTCGGTAACTTTTATTTTAGGCCTTAAGATGTTGTCTAATCCTGTTTCTGCAAGAAGAGGAAATTTAATTGCAGCAGCAGGAATGCTGGTTGCAATTATCGGAACAATATTCCTATATCGCAATACCGAAACAGGTGAGCATCTTCATAATTACGCATGGATATTTGGAGGGCTGGCGATTGGCGGAATTATAGGTACAATGGCTGCACGCAAAGTGAAAATGACGGCCATGCCGGAGATGGTGAGTTTGTTTAATGGAATGGGCGGCGCATGTGCTGCATTGATTTCGTTGGTGGAGTTCAATCATCTTTCCAAAGAACTTTCTCTTAATAACAGCAGTGAATTTGTAAGTAGTATTCAACCCACAGTATTAATTATCGTGTTAGGACTTATCATTGGCTCTGTATCTTTTGCAGGCAGTATGATAGCATGGGGAAAATTAAACGGCAAGGTGAAAGACTTTAGTTTCACCGGTCAGAATATTCTTAATCTTATAATTTTAGCTGTTGCGCTTGGCGCCGGGGCATATCTTGTAATTCATCCTGCACATAGTTTTTTGTTATATGGAATTCTCGCCTTGGCATTGATGTACGGGGTATTGTTTGTAATGCCGATCGGTGGCGCTGATATGCCGGTGGTGATCTCTCTTTTAAATTCTTTTACAGGAGTTGCCGCTGCATGCGGTGGATTTTTGTATGACAATAAAGTAATGCTTACCGGTGGAATTTTAGTTGGAGCTGCGGGAACATTGCTTACTATTTTAATGTGCAAGGCAATGAACAGGAGTCTTATAAATGTATTGGTTGGCTCATTCGGCGGAAGCAGTTCTTCTGCAGCAACTACCGGCGGAAAAGACCAGGGGCATTACAAAGAAATTTCTTTGAACGATGCTGCAACAATAATGAGCTATGCAAATAAAGTAATGATAGTTCCCGGCTACGGGTTGGCTGTAGCCCAGGCGCAACATGCCTGTCATGAGCTTGAAAAAGTTTTAACTGAAAAAGGAGTTGAAGTAAATTATGCTATTCACCCCGTGGCAGGAAGAATGCCGGGACATATGAATGTATTGCTTGCAGAGGCTGATGTGAGTTATGAAAAACTGGAAGAAATGGAACAGGCCAATGAGGAATTTAAAACTACGGATGTTGTTTTGATATTGGGAGCAAATGATGTGGTAAATCCTGCTGCTAAAAATGATCCTGCTTCTCCCATATATGGCATGCCTATTTTAGAAGTGGAATTAGCAAAGAATATAATAGTGAATAAGCGAAGCATGAAACCCGGTTATGCCGGGATAGAAAACGATCTTTTCTTCCAGCCAAAAACATCTATGTTATTTGGTGATGCAAAAAAAGTTTTGCAGGACCTGTTGGCTGAGATAAAGAATGTGTAAATAAAAAACCCTTCCGGTTTGGAAGGGTTATATAATTAAAAGCTTTTATCTTATTTCTTTACTACACTTTTTTCTACAACCTTCTTACCTTTTTTTGTTTTTACTTTAGAAGTACCGGCATCTGTTTTAGTTTCTGTTTTTACTTTGTCATCTTTCACTTTTACAGTTGTAATCTCGTCAGTTTTTTTATTTGTAGCTGCCCATGTATCATAAGCGGCTGGCTCTAAAACCTCACCTGCAAGATTTATCTGCTTTATTTCATCAACACCGGCAAACTTTACGGTTAGTGTTTTATGGATTCCGCCAAGGGCAACTGCATTGTAAGTTGCTTTAATATAACCTGTTTTACCCGGCGCTATCGGCGCTTTTGTATAATCTGAAATAGTACAGCCACATGTTGGGTTAGCCTGTTCAATAATTAAAGGCTCTGTTCCAATATTAGTTACGATAAAGGTTGCAGTGGCAGGAACGCTTTGTTTTATTTTCCCAAAGTCATACGTGTCTGTGCTTAATTTAGCTACATCAGCTGCTTTTTTCTGCGCAAAAACTGCAGTGGCAAAAGTAAAAGCCATCAAAGAGAATAATAATTTTTTCATTTTAAGAGGAGTTTTATAGTTTATTTATTATTGATTTTTTAAAAAGCCTAATCCGGAATTTTCAGGGGCAGATGTTGTTGGTGTTTTCCAAACCTCGCCCTTTATAGTGACTTGTTTATTTTGTGTTCCGTTGTATGTGATGGTAATAAATTTTGTAAAAGGTCCGTCATTGGCAGCATTATACCCCACATTTATTTTAGCAGTTGCTCCTGCAGGCACGGGCTCTTTACTCCACTCCGGTGTTGTACAACCGCAGCTTGCCTGTACATTATCTAAAACCAGGGGCGTTGTGCCCGTATTGGTAAATGTAAAAACATGGGTTACAGGTTTGCCCTGCGGAATTTTGCCAAAATCATATTCAGTTTCTTTTAAAGAAATTACTTCAGGAATTGTTGAAGTTGTTTTATCTTCCTTAAAGGGAACAGTAACATTTGTTTGTGCACCCGCAACATAAGTGAAGGCCAGGGCGCAAATAAGAGTGAATATTTTTTTCATTACCTGATAAATACGAATTTCAAAGATACAAAAACGAATTTAATGACTTCAAATTGTGGACAGGTTACCAGATTTTTAACAATCATCACCCATAATTAATATTTTTGCCACTATGGAGATAGTTGATACCACTAAAGCTTCACTGGAAAAATTATCATTTGATAAGTTCCGGGAAGAAGTGCTGAAGGATTATAAAGTGGTTTGTGAGAGCCGTGAAGCCAGCCTGCTGGGCAGGAAGGAGGTGTTAACCGGTAAGGCAAAATTTGGCATTTTTGGCGATGGAAAAGAAGTTGCGCAGGCAGCAATGGCAAAATTTTTTAAGCCCGGCGATTTTCGGGCTGGTTATTACCGCGACCAGACATTTATGTTTGCCTCCGGGCTCTCCACTATCGAGCAATTCTTTTCGCAATTATATTCTGATCCTGATGTAAACCATGATCCCTTTAGTGCAGGCCGCCAAATGAATTCACACTTTGCCACTAAGTTTGTTGATGATGAAGGGGAGTGGCTCGACCTGGCGAACAAAAAAAATGTATCGGCTGATATTGCACCTACTGCGGGGCAAATGCCAAGAGCATTGGGACTGGCTTTTGCATCAAAATTATTCAGGAACGAAAAAACTTTCAGGGAGTTTAAAAATTTAAGTGATAATGGAAATGAGATTTGTTTTTGCACCATTGGTGATGCCTCCACTTCTGAAGGGCACTTTTGGGAAACAATAAATGCAGCGGGAGTGCTCCAGGTGCCGTTGGCTGTTTTTGTATGGGATGATGGCTATGGCATTTCTGTTCCTAAAAAATATCAAACCACAAAAGAATCTATTTCAAAAGCTTTAAAAGGCTTTCAAAAAGAAGAAAATACCAATGGCATAAATATTTACAAGCTAAAAGGATGGGATTATGCAGGTATGTGCGAAGTGCTGGAAAGTGCGATTAAAGAAATGCGCCAAACCCATATTCCTGCATTGTTTCATGTAGAGGAGATAACGCAGCCCCAGGGGCATTCAACTTCCGGCAGCCATGAGCGGTATAAAGAGCAGGAGCGTTTGGAGTGGGAGAAAAAGTGGGATTGCATAAAACAAATGAAAGAATGGATACTTGCCAATGCTCTTGCTGAAGAAAGTGAATTAGAGGATATAGAAATTGAAGCAAAAAGATTTGTAAGAGAAAGTAAAAAAAATGCATGGGAAAAATATATTGCTCCCATTAAGGAACAGGTTGTTAAAACAATTGAGTTGATAAATGCTTCCGGCGCCAAAAATGCTGAACTTAAAAAGGTGGTTGATGAGTTATCAACTAACAGGGAACCGCAAAGAAGGGATGTGATGAAAACATTGGCAACTGCTATTGAACTCACTGCTGACAGCTCACAACTCAAAGCTTATTATTCACAACTCACCATTGAAAACGCACAACTCTTCAATAGCCATCTTTACAACGAAGGAGCAAAATCAGCCGTAAAAATTACAGAGATAAAACCTTATTATAAAAATGATGCACCCACGGTAAATGGATATGAAGTGCTCAATAAATATTTTGATGAGCTGTTTGCTGCCAATAAAAAAGTAATTGCCTTTGGCGAAGATCTTGGTTTTATCGGCGACGTTAACCAGGGCTTCAGCGGGTTGCAGAGGAAATATGGCGACAAGAGAATTTTTGATACAGGAATAAGAGAGCTTACCATTATGGGGCAGGGGATAGGACTGGCTTTACGGGGATTGCGCCCTATTGCAGAAATACAATATGTTGATTATTTATTGTACGCTTTACAACCATTGAGCGATGATGTTGCCACCACTCATTTCAGAACAAAGGGCCAGCAAAGTGTGCCGCTTATTGTTCGCACAAGAGGGCACCGGCTCGAAGGTATTTGGCACAGCGGCTCACCCATGGGGATGGCAATAAATGCATTGCGTGGAATGTATGTTTGTGTGCCGCGTAACATGGTGCAGGCCGTTGGTATGTACAATACTTTATTACAGGGAAATGATCCTGCAATAATTATTGAATGCCTTAATGGCTATCGCTTAAAAGAAAAGCTCCCGTCTAATTTAATTGCCTATACAGTGCCTTTGGGTGTGCCTGAAATTATAAGAGAAGGAACAGATATTACGATGGTTACTTATGGTTCCACTGCAAGAATTATTCAGGAGGCAGCAGAAAGTTTAGAGCGGTTAAGGATCAGTTGCGAAATTATTGACGTACAAACTTTATTGCCTTTTGATATTCATCACAAAATTCTTGAGTCATTAAAGAAAACAAACCGCATTGTATTTATTGATGAAGATGTACCGGGCGGCGCTGCAGCATATATGTTTAATAAAGTAATGGAAGAGCAGGGCGGTTATAAATATCTTGATGTATCTCCAAGAACAATAACGGCACAGGCTCACCGGCCTTCTTATGGTACCGATGGCGATTATTTCAGCAAACCCAATGTAGAAGATATTGTGAGAGTTGCAAAAGAAATGATGGCAGAGTAGGCCCCTCTAATCCTGAAGCTTCTGGACTTGCTTATTACTTCAAGAAAATTTATTTAAAACGAATGAATCTTACACTTTATCAAATCGACGCATTCACTAACGATCTTTTTAAAGGGAATCCTGCAGCGGTTGTTCCTTTGGATTATTGGATAGATGAAGAGCTTATGCAGCATATCGCAATGGAAAATAATCTTGCAGAAACAGCATTTATTTGCCCGGGTATGACGGAAGAAGTAGATTTTGATATCCGCTGGTTTACTCCTGTTTCTGAAATAGATCTTTGTGGTCATGCTACATTAGCTTCTGCTTATGTACTGTTTAATATCATGAATTTTCATAAAGAAGAAATTATCTTGAGTTGTAAAAGCGGTATTTTAAAAGTGAAAAAAGATGGCGATGTTATCTGGATGGACTTTCCATCATGGAAGCCCGAAAGGTTTAATGATTATCCTTCTGAATTACAGGAGGCGTTGGGCGGTGTTGAAATCGTTGGCGTTTATAAACACAGGGACCTGTTAGTTGAATTGATGAATGAAGATGCTGTAAAAAAATGTATTCCTGATTTTGGGTTAATAAATAAAACGGGTTATAAAATTATTATTACTGCTCCCGGAAAAGAAGTGGATTTTGTTTCGAGATTTTTTGCGCCAACGGTGGGTGTTAATGAAGACCCGGTTACAGGTTCTGCTCATTCGCAACTCATTCCTTTCTGGTCAGATAAACTGGGGAAACAAAAATTATCTGCTCATCAATTATCTCAACGCGGTGGCCTACTTAGGTGTGAGCAAAATGGAGACAGGGTAATGATGGGGGGCAATTGTGTTTTTTATATGAAAGGAGAAATAACAATTTAACAAAAGGCGATAAGCGATAAGCAGGTAATAAGTAAGAACATAAAGCCGCTGTAATTTTGCCTATTATAATATTAATATGCTTACATCTTCTGAAAAAAAATTTATAAGAGACTGGGAAATTCAAAAAGAAGGCCCTAAATGGAAATATTACCTGCAATACATTGTTGCCTGGAGCACTGTTTTATTTCTCTCACTTTTCTTTTTACTAAAACTTATAATGGCTGACAGGAGTATGGGCGGCTGGACAAGCTTTTACATTGTTGCTCCATTGTCTGTTGTATTGGCTGCATTGATAACACATCTGGTTTATAAAACCAATGAAAAAAAATTGCAACGAATTTCACAAAAGGAAGAACATCTGAATTAATTGCCTGAACCAAGATTTGGGAAGATGTATAATCCCAATAATCTTTTAATCCCCGCCTGAATGGCTCAGTCGGGCAGGCCATAAATCATGGTTCAGACAATTTCTTTTTTATATCCTCAATAATTCTTTCAGCATGCTCTCTTGAATTTTCAATGAACAGCCTGTGTGTGTTCATACCGCCACAGATAACGCCGGCCAGGTAGATGCCTTTTACATTGGTCTCATACGTTTCATCACTATAAGTTGGTTTACAAACAGCATCATCCGAAAGGTCAATTCCCAACTTTCGTAAAAAAGAAAGATTAGGCTGATAGCCCGTCATCGCAAGCACCCAGTCATTTTCAACAGTAATCAAACCTTCGGGAGTGTTTATATCAACTTCGCTTTCTCTTATCTCTGCAACAGTTGAATTAAAATATGCTTTTATGGAACCTTCCTTAATCCTGTTCTCAATATCAGGCTTCACCCAGTATTTTACACGGTCACTTATTTTATCATTTCGTATCACCATCGTAACCCCGGCACCTTTTCTCCATGTTTCCAAAGCTGCATCTACAGCGGAGTTGGCAGCCCCAACAACCAGCACCTTTTGGAAAGCATAAAAATGCGGATCATTATAATAATGTTTTACTTTCTTTAGTTCTTCGCCTTTTACATTTAGTAAATAAGGAATATCATAAAAGCCTGTACAGACAATTATATTTTTTGCAATGTATTGTTGCTTTGTAGTTGTAACTGCAAAATGCTTATTAGCATTTTTTACATCAATCACTTCTTCAAATAACTTAACATTAAGTCCGCCGGAAATTGCAACTCTCCTGTAATATTCAAGCCCTTCATTTCTTGTAGGCTTTGCATTGTTACTGACAAAGGGAATGCCTCCAATCTCCAATCTTTCGCTTGTGCTGAAGAACGTCATGTTAACCGGGTAGTTGTATAAAGAATTTACCAGCGTTCCTTTTTCAATTATTAAATAATTAAGTCCTGCTTTCCTTGCTTCCAGTCCGCATGCAAGGCCAATGGGGCCTCCGCCGATGATAATGATGTCATACAATTGTTCACTCATTCAGTGAAGATATTTATATTTTTTTTTTGTGAAGTAAGCAATAGACATAGTAAATGAAGCGCTCAGGTTTTAACTCCATCTTTAAAAACCGGGAAATACTCATTGTAAAGGATTACACAATGTGTGAATGATGTAACTTATTTATTTAATCTTGTAACACTCTCACCAATTTGTCAAGATACTTTTGTGTGATAATTCCCCTTAAACTCAAATCAGGAATTCCTTTTTTAAAATCCACTTATGAAAAACAAATTTTCCCCTACAGGAAATATTCCTGTGCAAGCATATTGCAACTATTCAAAAATTTTCAACAACAAATGGTTTATATTTTTACTGATGGTAATTTTTGCTACCGGATGTAAAAAAGATATCGAGGAAGCAGGGACTACCGGCGTTTGCCCTATCGTAGTTTCAACAACACCTGTAAATACTGCTACGGGAGTAAACATTAGCACTAAGATAGATGCAACATTTAATGAAGCAATGAATCCTGCAACTATCAACACGCTTACATTCACATTGGTAAAAGGCACAACACCTATTGCAGGTGTGATAAACTACTCAGGTATTACTGCCAGTTTTTTACCGACAACAAGTCTTTTACCTAACACAACTTATACCGCTACTGTTACATCAGGTGTTAAAGATGTTGCAGGAAATGCAATGATAAATAATTACGTGTGGAGTTTTACAACCGGCGCCGGGCCTGATGTTGCAGCACCTGTTGTTACATCAACAGATCCTTTAAATGCGGCTACCGGTGTGCCATATAATAAAAAAATATCGGCAACTTTTAGTGAGGCAATGGATTCTTTATCTACTACAACCAGCTTTACAATTGCCAACGCAACAATGGGAGGAATTCCTGTAACTGGTTCTGTTACTTATTCAGGAACAACCGCTGTATTTACTCCTTTATTTAATCTTTCTCCTAATACAACCTATACTGCTACCATAACTACAGGTGCAAAAGATCTTGCAGGAAATACACTTGCGGGTAATTATGTATGGAGCTTCACTACTGGTGCTTCTGCAGATTTAATATCACCTACTGTAATTTCTACCGTTCCTCTCAATGGCGCAACAGGCGTGGCTTTTAATACAAAAGTTTCTGCAACGTTTAGTGAGGCAATGGATCCTTCTTCAATAAATACCACAACTTTTACATTGAAGCAGGGAGCAACATCTATTGCAGGTGTAGTAACTTATTCAGGCGTAACGGCAACTTTTTCTCCTTCTGCAAATCTTGCAGCCAACACATTATATACTGCTACAATAACTACAGGTGCCAAGGATCTTGCAGGTAATACACTTGCAGCAAATTATGTGTGGAGCTTTACAACAGGTACCGCATCTGATGTTACACCGCCAACTGTAATTTCTACCGATCCTGCAAACAATGCAACAGGCGTGCTTCTTGATAAAAAAGTTACTGCCAATTTCAGTGAAGCAATGGATCCTTTAACTATTAATACATTAACCTATACATTAAGACAGGGTGCAACGTCTGTTTTGGGGACTGTTAATTATTCAGGCACAACAGCAACCTTTTCGCCATCATCTAATCTTGCAGGCAATACTCTTTATACAGCAACCATAACTACAGGCGCAAAAGATCTTGCAGGCAATGCTTTGGTAAGTAATTATGTGTGGAGCTTTACAACAATGCAGGCAATAGTATTAGTGCCGCCGCCATCATTAGGCAGTATTTCAATGTTTGGTGCTTTTGGTGGAAATGCAGGAATAACAAATGGGGGAATAAACACTGTTATTAATGGAAGTATTGGAACAACTGCCGCATCAACTTTAATTACCGGGTTTCATGATGGAACAACAGGTGATATTTATACAGAGACACCACTCAATAAAGGAAATGTAACGGGAAGGATTTACACAGCTCCACCGGCTCCCGGAACAGCAACATCATTTGCAATTGCACAACAGGCATTGCTTGATGCAACTGTTGCTTATAACAGTATTTCACCGGCATCAAAACCAGGCGGAACTGATCCTGGTGCAGGTGAGTTGGGTGGATTGACACTGGCTCCCGGCGTGTATAAATCTGCAAGCGGCACATTTAAAATAACAAATGGAGATCTTGTACTTGACGCTAAAGGAGATGCTAATGCTGTATGGATATTTCAAACAGCTGCAGAACTTACAGTAGGTGATGCCGGGTCAGGCGCACGCAGTGTTAGGTTGATAAATGGCGGTCTTGCTAAAAATGTGTTTTGGTATGTTGGCTCTGCTGCTACTATTAACGGAGCTGGTGGTGGTGTTATGACAGGAACCATCATTTCGTCTGCAGGAGTTACATTCTCAACGATAGGTAATGCTGTACAAACAGTTTTAAATGGCAGAGCGATTTCTCTTGTGGCTTCAGTAACTATGGTAAACACAACTATTAACGTACCTAACTAGAAATAAAATATTGGGTAGCTCAATATTCAATTACTAATAAGAAAACAACACAAATAATTAAATAAAAGATTTATGTTACAATATTCTTCAGCAAAACAAAAATTTACCACTGTATTTCTTGCTTTAATTTTTATATCTGTAGCAGGGCAATCACAAAAAATTAAGCGGCCACAACCCGTTTGGTGGTTTGGCGAATCAGTGGCTGCAAACTTTAATACTTACCAGGGCACAACACAAATGCTCAACAGTAGCTTAACTGTTCCCACAGCTTTTCATAAAGGCGATGGCATTAAACCATATGCATCTTTATTAACTGAATATCGTCCCGGTAAAAGATGGGGCGGCATGCTAAACATAGCGTATGATAACAGGGGCGGAAAATTTGACCAGGTGATAGCGCCTTGTGATTGCCCAGCAAATTTATCAACCGCTATAAGTTATGTTACAATTGAACCCAGTTTACGAATAGCTCCATTTGCATCAGCATTTTATGTATTTGCAGGCCCGACTATAAGTTTTAATGTAAACAAATCATTTACATACACACAGGAAAAACAAACCGATAGGAGAGGTGACTTGAGCAATATAAACAAAACTTTATTTTCAGCACAGGCAGGTGCAGGAATAGATATCCCGGTATCTTCAAAAACAAGCCTTACGCAAATGACAGTTTCTCCGTTTGTATCTTTTCTTACAAACTTTGGTCATGATCCACGAACAGCAGGATCATGGTCAGTGTATACAGTTCGTGCAGGTTTGGCGCTAAAATTTGGGAGGGCAAAAAAATCAGCTGCTACATCAACCATCATTAATCCTGTAACAACAACAACTGCGGTTATAGAAAAGGATGTACAGTTTTCTGTCAGGGCACCTAAAGTTGTTCCTTTAAATCGAATGGTGAAAGAAACTTTTCCGCTTCGTAATTCAGTATTTTTTAACCAGAGTTCTTCAGAAATTCCGGCACGGTATGTACTGCTAAGTAAAACCCAGGCTAAATTATTTAAAGAAGAACAATTGCAGCAAACGCAACCTGATAATTTATATAGAGGTCGTTCAGCAAGGCAGATGGCAGTATATCATAATATTTTAAACATTATTGGTGATCGCCTGCGGTCAAATCCACAAAGCGCTGTTACTTTAACCGGGTCATCAGATAAAAATCCAACAGAAGGTAAATTGATGGCTGAAAATATCAAACAATATTTAGTAAATGGTTTTGGTATTAATGCTACAAGAATAACCACTGAGGGAAGAGATAAGCCGGTTATTCCATCAGAACAACCAGGCGCTACAAATGAGCTAACACTGTTACGGGAAGGAGATCGCAGGGTAGATATTACAAGCACTTCTTCCGCATTACTGATGCAGGTTGGAGGAATTACTTCACCGTTTTTGAGGCCTGTACAAATAACAGCAATGCAAACAGATCAATTAGATAGCCATGTGGTTTTTAATACAGAAGGTGCTAATGAATCATTGAAATCGTGGTCTGTTGCAGTTACAGATGAGCAGGGAAATATTCAACACTATGGTCCTTATACACAAGACCAAACTTCAGTTCCAGGGAAAACCATTTTAGGGAATAACACACAGGGGAATTATAAAATTACGATGACCGGCGAAACAAAAAGTGGTGCTACTATTATAAAAGAAAGCTCTGTTAGCCTGGTGAAAATGGATGATCCTAAACAGGAAGGATTACGTTACAGCGTCCTTTTTGATTTTGATAAATCGAAAACCATATCAGCATATGAAAATTTTCTTACTGATATTGTAACACCCCTGATTCCTGAAAATGGAACAGTAATCATTCATGGTCATACAGATATTATCGGTGAAGAAATATATAATCATAACTTATCTCATGAAAGAGCAACAGGTGCCCAGCAAATCATTGAACGTGGATTATCAGCCGCAGGAAAGAAAGGTGTAAAATTTGAAACCTCCGGATTTGGTGAGGATACAAACATGGCTCCTTTTGAAAATAATCTTGCAGAAGAACGCTTTTATAACAGAACAGTAATTATTGATATAATTCCTGCAAAGTAATAACTGCAGAAATTTAAACACAGGATACAAGAATGATTACCGCTTGTATCCTGTTTTTTTTTGTGATACAGTAGTTCACACATCATAGCCAAAACCCATCCCTTGTTTGTTGCTCAATTCTTAAACAACTTTGCCAATAGCCACATTACACTTGCTGTAGTATGTGTCCATATTTCTTTGTAGGTAGCATTTACCTGCATGGGCATATAGGGTTCATCATCGTTTTCAAAAGTTTCTATTCCTACAGGCACAGCGCCAACCACATCCCCGGCATAAGCCCCGTATAATGGCGGGTAATCATAACCATCACCATAAATAGTGCTCATGGCAAAGGGATTGTAGCCAACAATATATTCAAGCTGTCTTGTTGCAATATCTTTTAATGATCTGTCCTTCAAAACATCTGAAAGAATAAATGCAGCTTTTGCTTTGCCCATTAGTACCGCATGAAAGCCCCTGAACTGGTAGGCTACAGGAAAACGACGCAGATAAAAATCACCTCCAAGGTGTATCCCGTTTTTTACCTGTGCATTATATTCTTCCATAGAAGGCATGCCCACTTTATCTCCTTCATGATAGATACCGGAAAAATCTGCATTGTTCAATTCATATACGGCTGCAGGTAATATGCCGTAAGGTTCTATTGCCGTTGAGATGGCGTGAAGGTAATCTGCATAAGCCTTACAGGATGCTTTCCATAAAGAAGCATCCGGATGCGAAGGGGCATCAGTAAGTAACATGCTCAATCCTTCCACCATCAGTTGTTCATCGCTGCGGTGAAAATAAGCGAGGATCCTTTTTTTCTTTCTTGATTCATAAAAAAAACCATGCAGTGGTATTTTCCATTCGGTACGTCTTTCTTTTTGCTGGCAATCCATTACCACCTGTGCATACTTAACTGCCCAATCCAGGTAAGATCTTTCTTTAGTAAGCCTGTACAAATTCATGGCAGATGTTACGGCGAGTGCATACAGATCCACTTCATTATTTTCAGTTACAGCTGCACTTAGCAACTGGTTTGCAAATGCAAAATCTTCTATAGCACTCCTGCGGCACCAATGAGCAAAAACGGGATCATCAGTATAAAAAGGAACCGCCATTGCGCAATACGATGCTGCAATAAAATTATCAACAGGCCTGTTGGTAGCTTTTCCCTGCATATCATCTTTAGTACCGGTAATGTTATCACTCCATATGCCGATGATAAGACCGCCATCCCTGTAACCATCGCCAAACCTTGTTTGCATGGTCCAGTTCAATCCCCAGCGGGCTTCTTCCAGTAAGCGCTTATACAACTGTTCATTTTTATTTTTCACTGATGTTGCCAACTCCAGCATTGCTATTCCTCCTTTGGCTGTGTTGCTCACGTCCTGGGTAAGATCTGCAGCATCATGCCATCCTCCGCTCACGCCTAAGCGCCTGCCATCAGGATGAATGCATACTACATCCTTGTGACATTCCTGGTGAATGCCGGGCTGATCATAACCACATCTTTCAGCAAAGAAAAAATTAAGCGTATGCCATGCTGTGGCCAGGTATGCATCATCACCTATGGGAAAAGGTTGGGTTGCCTTGTTACCAATTTTGAGCCTGTAATACCCGGGTCTGTTAAAGCTGCTGAAATCCAGTTGAACAAAACCATTGTTCAATCTTTTACCATCACCTGCGAATACCGTTTTGTTAGCCGCACTGATCAATTGAAATTTTGTACCCGGCACATTTTGCAGCAATGCCTGTTTTACTGCTGCTGTTTTATAGCCACTATGGCTATAGGCTATTGTGTTCTTCCGCAATTCAAAGCCCCGTGTGTTTTCCGCTTCCACTTTTTCGATACGCATATCATCGATATACAGTTTCATATCCTCCTCAGCGCCAAGGGGAGAGCCGGTGAGCATAATACTTACAGAAAAACCAGTGACTGAATCACGGTAGAGGTCAGGAATTTCCCAGATGATGTGCTGCCATTTGTTTGGGTATACAGTAACAAAATGCTGTCCTTCGAACCTGCCCGGCGTTGGCATAATGTGTTTGCCTTCGTTATATAAAGTACATCCCACAAAAAAATTATAAAAGCCTGCTGCTTCTGCATATACCCAAACAGAAAAACGATTATAATCTTTCAGGTCTTCTCCTTTAAGTGGCCTGATAACTTCGGCAAAAGCATAGCTCCTGTTGGATGGATTTTTTTTAGGAAGCGATGTTGGGGTCTCCAATAGAATGCTGCCATTGCCGGAAATGGTTTTATCACGATCTATTTTTATGGTGCCAGGCCCCCTGGTTTTTATAGAATTGAAATCTGCAGCCAATGGTAAAATGCGTGAATTCTCTACAGGCTTTTTTAGCCATCTTGCAACACCGGCATTAGTGGAATCCTCCTTCATTGTGTACTGCAGGTAATTGCTTTCCTGTAGTTGTTTCATCAACTTCGCATCCTGTGCTGTTAGAGGGTTTACCAGGCATGTTGAAATAAGCAGTAATAATAAAGTAAGCCGCTGGTGTATATAGATGTTCATACCAAAAAATAATTTGATGATCAAAGTACGATTGCGAAAATGTAACTAATGTTTTATAAAGACTAATTTATTTTTGAAGGGAAAATTCTGCATAATCACCCATGATTTTCTTTTGCCAGCAGATTTTATAATCAGCCTGTTGTGTTGCCTGGATACTGGTTGGATATATCTTAAAAATTATTTGCTGATTTTGCTTGATTTTTGAGTGAATTATTTTATATTCGCACTTATAACCACCAAAGCTAACTAATAATGAAACTCCTTACTACAAGCCTTTCTATGGCTTTTTTTTTATGCTCAATTACAAGCATTTTTGCCCAGGAAAAATCGCCGGTAAAATTTGGAAAGATATCTCCTGAAGAATTTAATCTCTCAAAGTATAATTTTGATACCAGTGTTAGTGCAGTAGTAATTTCAGATGTAGGTTCATCAACTTTTGAAGGTAATAACAAAGGATGGTTCACTTTAGTATTCAAACACCAGAAGCGTATAAAAATCCTGAATAAAAATGGTTTTGAAGCTGCTAATGTAGAAATACCATTATACTCTGATGGCACCGATGAAGAAAAACTTGATAATTTAAAAGCGTATACTTATAATCTTGAAAATGGGAACATTATAAAGACCGAACTTGAAAGTAATGCCATATTTAAAGACAAACTCTCAAAGAATCTTGTAAATAAAAAATTTACATTTCCGGCAGTAAAAGAAGGTTCTATAATTGAATATTCGTATACCGTTAAATCTGATTTTTTATTCAATTTACAACCATGGACATTTCAGGGAGATTATCCACGCATATGGAGCGAATACCAGGCAAGTATGCCGGAGTTCTTTGTTTATGTAACGCTTAGCCAGGGGTATCAACCTTTTCACATCAAAAATGAATCCCAGGGTTTTTGCCAATATCGTGTTACCGTACCGGGTGGCGTTTCAACAGATGAGCATTATAGTCTTAGCGGCACTACAAGTGATTATCGGTGGGTAATGAAAGATGTTCCTTCACTTAAAGAAGAGGGATTTACATCTACCCTTAAAAATCATATAGCAAAGATCGAATTTCAATTATCACAATACCGGTTTCCTAACGTGCCTATAAAAGATATTATGGGTAATTGGCTAACTGTTAATCAGAAGATGTTAGAGCGGGAGGATTTTGGTTTACCCATTAATAAAAGTAATAACTGGCTTGATGATGACATGAAACCAATAGTGGCCGGTGCTGTTACCAACCTTGAAAAAGCAAAAAATATTTATGCTTTTATACGTGATAATTTTACCTGCACAGATTACAATGATTTGTATTTAAACAATCCTTTAAAAACAGTTTTCAAAAATAAAAATGGCAGTGTATCAGATATTAATCTTTTACTTATAGCCATGCTCCATCATGAAAGTATTGAAGCTTATCCCGTAATATTAAGTACCCGGGAGCATGGATTTGCCAGTGATTTATATCCACTAATGAATCGTTTTAATTACGTAATTGCCGAAGCAAAATTTAATGGCAGCAATGTTTACCTGGATGCAAGCCATCCTTCATTAGCATTTGGGAGATTACCTTCCGAATGTTATAACGGTTATGCAAGAGTAATTAGTAAAGAACCGGATGTAGTAGATCTTAGTGCAGATTCATTAAGGGAAGCGAAAGTTACACTCGTATTTATCGGCAATACTGAAAAAGGTAATATTGAAGGCAGTTTTAAAACCGAGCCTGGTTATTATGAATCATTAAGTATCAGGGAAAAAATAAAAGCAAAAGGGCAGGCAGAATTTTTTAAAAAGATACAATCGGCATACTTATCCAGTTTGGATATAACCCAACCTTATATTGATTCAATAAAATTACCGGAACAGCCATTAACCATTCACTATAATTTTAAAATGAATGATATGGGTGAAGACATTATTTATTTTAACCCGATGATGGCTGAAGGCTACAGAAATAATTTTCTTAAGGCTGCAGAACGTAAATATCCTGTAGAGATGCCCTATACATTTGATGAGACTTATATTTTAACTATGGAAGTACCTAAAAATTATACAGTAGAGGAAATACCAAAATCGGCCAAGGTAAATTTTAATGGCGGAGAGGGCTATTTTGAATATATGATTAGTAAGTCGGAAGATCAAATACAATTAAGATCAAGAGTAATAATGAAGAGAACCAACTTCTCTTCTGATGAGTATAATTCTTTACGCGATTTTTTTGCATATGTTGTAAGGAAGCATAGCGAACAGGTTGTGTTTAAAAAGAAGAAATAATATGAAAAATTTAAATATCCTGTTACTAATTATTTTCTCTGTTACGTGCTTTAACAGCCATGCGGATGATCGTAATTATGCTGCTAATAAAATTTCTGCCGAACTATTAAAGAATGCAAACGTTGTAAAACGTTTTGAAGAAGTAAAGTTTGAAATAATAAATATCGGGAAAGCTAAATTATATCATACAGTTGCCATTACTGTTTTAAATGAGAAAGGCGATAAGTATGTACAGTATCAGCAGGAGTATGATAAACTCCATTCTATTGAATCAATAGAAGGCCGGTTGTTTGACGAAAATGGCAAAAAAATTAAAACACTTAAAAAGAATGATATACAGGATTTGAGCGGCACAAGCGAGGCAAGCCTGGCAGATGATAACCGGGTAAAACAATTCAATTTTTATTACAAAGTATATCCCTATACGGTGGAGTATGAAACAGAGATAAAGTATAATTATACCTTATTTTATCCCATATGGGTGCCACAGGAAGATGAATTTTATTCAGTGGAATACAGTAAAGTTTCTATTAGCTGCCCGTCGGATATAAAATTCCGGTATAAAACTTTTAACTACCCCGCACAGCCTGTTATTACAGATGAGAAGAACAACAAAGTATATAGCTGGGAAGTTAAAAATTTACCTGCGATAGAAGAAGAATTTGCCTCCCCTTACTGGTTCGAGATAACCCCTGTTGTTTCCCTGGCGCCTGTACAATTCCAGGTAGAAAATTACCAGGGTAATATGTCCACCTGGCAGGATTTTGGAAAATTTGTATATGCATTAAAAGATGGCCGCGATCAATTGCCTGATAATATTAAGAACGTAATACACAATATAACAGATGGCATTGCTGATACCAGGAAAAAGATAGAAGTGCTTTATGATTTCTTTCAAAAAAATACGCGGTATATCAGTATACAATTAGGTATTGGCGGCTGGCAGCCTTTTGATGCAAAATATGTTGCCAGTAACAGGTATGGAGATTGTAAAGCATTAAGTAATTACATGTATTCATTGCTAAAGGAAGCAGGTATAAAATCATTTTATACGTTGGTAAAAGCGGGGGTTAACAGCCGGTTTTTTATGAGCGATTTTCCTTCTTCTCAATTTAATCATGTTATACTATGCGTGCCTGTACAAAAAGATACTGTATGGCTGGAATGTACCAGTCAGACTTTACCTGCAGGCTATCTAAGTTCATTTACAAGTGATAGAAATGTATTGCTGGTAGATGAAAATGGAGGAACGCTCATCAGAACTCCGCGGTATACTTTAAATCAGAACTTGCAGGTAAGAAAGACTGTGGCAAGTATTGATAGTGAGGGTAACCTTGTTGCTGATATCATTACTGATTATAGAGCTTTGCAGCAGGATAACCTGCATGGGCTTATTAACGGCCTTTCTAAAGACAAGGTGATGGAGTATTTGAAAAATGAAATTGACTTGCCAAATTACGATGTGGTTAAGTTTGATTATAAGGAAATGAAAAGTGCGCTGCCTGTGATAAAAGAAACACTTTCTGTAACCGCCAATAATTATGCACAGGTAAGTGGCAGCCGTTTGTTTGTAGTACCTAATCTTCTCAGCAGATCGCACAACAAATTAATTGCGAACGACACCCGTAAGTTTGATGTACAGCTTAATACAGAATACAAGGACATTGATAGTGTAGAAATAAAAATTCCTTCCGGCTACCAGCCCGAAGCTATGCCACCCGCTATGAAAATAGAGACTAAGTTTGGCCGCTACAGTTCTTCAGTGCAGGTGTTGGCGGATAAAATAATTTATTATCGCAGTATGGAACAGTTTAGAGGCAGATTTCCTGCTACTGCTTATAATGAGTTAGTTAAGTTTTATGAGCAGATATATAAAAGTGACAGGAGCAGGGTAGTATTGATAAAAAAATAGATTTACTGTATAAGCAATATTATTTAATCAAACTTTCGCTTAATTTCTGTTTACCGGCACAGCATAAATATTTATTGTCTTCTTCCAGTTGGTTATTTCATTACGGTTGTTAAGCTTAATAACTTTTGCATCTATATCAAAGTCTTCAAAATAAAATAATTCATACCCCAGCTTTTCAATAACATCATACAGTTCTAATTTTTCGTCATTGGTGCTTTTGCCAAAACTTTCTGCAACTATGGTAGGTTTGTATGTAGCTAAAAGATCAGAAATTGATTTTATTATTTCTTTGTCATATCCTTCTGTATCTATTTTAATAAAAGAAAGGCCAGATATTTTGTCACTATAATTCTCTTCAAGAAACGCTTTTAGGTTTATGCCTTTTATTTTTTCATGATGATAAAAATTTCCATGACGGCTGTCTTTTGTGGTTGCAATACCTCCATTGGAAAACGATGCTTCTGATGACACATAATAAAACTCTTCTTCCTTAACTGTTATCGCATAGGGCAGCGGAACTATGGTTTGTTTTTCTTTATTAAGCGTAGCATTTATTTCCAGTATTTTATAAACGTACGGATTAGGATCAAACCCTAATGCAATACCAGCAGGGCCTGCCGCTAAAGCCATGGGAACTGTTGTATCACCGATATTAGCACCGATATCAATTACAAGGTCTCCCTTTTTAATGAACTGCTTAAAAAAGTCAACCATTTTTTGGCTGATAACGATAGGCGTGTACAGGGGATTATCCCAATTGGCAAAATCTATCTTTCCCTCATCTTTTAAATCAAACAAATCTATTTTGGCAGGGTATTCCTGTGTAACTCTTCTGGCTTTTTTTCTGCGCAAAGATTGTTTAATGTAATCCAGGATTTTCATTACTTCTTATTTCAAATTATGATATACTTTTTGCACGTCTTCATCCTGTTCTAAATTATCAACCAGTTTTAAAACTTCAGTTGCCTGCTCTTCATTTAATTCAACCGTATTCATGGGTATTCGTGTAAGCTCTGCAGTAATTACATTAATACTTTTTTCTTCCAGCGCCTTACTCATATGCCCGAATTCATTGTATGCAGTGCGGATGATAATATTACCTTCAGCGTCTTCACCAATTTCTTCCAGGCCGTAATCAATAAGATCCAATTCCAGGTCTTCAATATTCAACCCCGTATTTTTTATTTTAAATTCTCCCATCCGGTTAAATGTAAAAGCAACACTTCCTGTTGTTCCCAAGCTTCCATGGCCTTTATTAAAATGCATGCGAACATTGGCAACAGTCCTGGTGGGGTTATCAGTTGCAGTTTCTACCAGCAAAGCAACACCATGCGGTGCATAGCCTTCATAAAGCATTTCATGGTAATCAGTTTTATCTTTCCCTACTGCCCTTTTTATAGCCGCTTCCACCCGGTCTTTGGGCATATTAACTGCTTTTGCATTTATCATGCAGCGTCGCAAGGCAGAGTTGTTATCAGGATCGGATCCCCCGGCTTTTACAGCCATATCTATCTCTTTACCAATACGGGTAAATTGTTTTGCCATTTTATCCCACCTGGCAAACATGGTTGATTTACGAACTTCAAAAATTCTTCCCATATAATTAGTTTGTAGTTTAAGGTTTATAGTTCCCATCTGGTTATTCTATTCCCTAAACTGAAAGATTGCAAATCTAAAAGGCAAACTACAAACTACCAACTACAAACCACAAACTCTTTACATTTGCTCATGCCAAAAAAGTTCAGTTATCAACAATTATTTTCCTTCTCTAAAAATATATTTTTAAAAATAGGCTGCAGCAACCGGGATGCAGAAACTGCTGCAACATCATTACTTATGGCTGACTTAAGGGGCGTAGACAGTCATGGGGTGGCAAGGCTTAGCGGTTATGTGCGTTTATGGGAAGTAAAAAGAATAAATGCAAAACCTGTAATAAAAATAATTCATGAAACTCCCTCCACAGCAACAATTGATGGTGATGCAGGATTAGGCCTTGTGGTAGCCCCACATGCAATGAAGGTTGCAATAAAAAAAGCAAAGCAGGTTGGTACGGGCTGGGTAAGCGTAAAGAACAGTAACCACTTTGGAATTGCAGGCTCCCATGCAATGATGGCTTTGCAGGATGATATGATTGGTATAGCCATGACAAATGCTTCGGCTTTGGTTGCTCCCACTTTTTCTGTTGAAAGAATGTTAGGCACAAATCCTATTGCGGTAGCAATTCCTGCAGGTAATGAACCCCCTTTTGTTGCAGACTTTGCAACCACTACAGCCGCCAACGGAAAGCTTGAAATCCTTCAAAGAAAAAATGCTGCTATGCCTGTTGGCTGGGCGCAGACAAAAGATGGTGAACCTTCAACTGATCCGCATGCCTTAAAAGATGGAGGCGCATTGCTACCCCTGGGCGGCGACAGGGAGCATGGCAGCCACAAAGGATATGCATTGGGTGCTATTGTAGATATTTTTTCTGCTGTATTAAGCGGGGCCAATTATGGGCCCTGGGTGCCGCCGTTTCCTGCATACGTTGCTATCCCTGAAAACATGCCGGGAGAAGGAATAGGGCATTTTTTTGGAGCTATGAGCATAGATGCTTTTCGCCCTGCAACAGAATTTAAAACTCATATGGATAAATGGATAGAAAGGTTTAGGTCGGCAAAAACTATAAAAGGAGAGAAGAGGGTTTATATCCCGGGTGATATGGAAAGAGAATGGGAAGAAGAGAGAATGAAAGAAGGAATTCCTTTATTGCAGCCAGTGATTGATGATCTGAATTCCCTTGCTTTAAAATTTGAAGTAAAACCTCTATACCCCATGTAAAGATTTGCAGATTTGGAAAGTGTTATGTCTTAAAATACTTTTGCACAAAATAATAATAATATTAGGCTGATGAAAGTAATGAAGTTTGGAGGCACCAGTGTTGGCAAGCCTGAAAGAATGTTTGAAATTGCTAAGCTCATCACTAATGAGGAAGAAAGCAAGATCGTTGTACTAAGCGCATTAAGCGGTACTACCAATTCGCTTACCGAAATAAGCAGTTCCCTGGCAAAGGGTGAGCGCACCACAGCAAAACAGCATATTGATGCACTGGAACAACATTACCAGAATTTTATTATCCAGTTAGTAAAAACCGAGGATGCTTATAACAAAGCAAAAGCTGTACTGGCAGAGCATTTTGAATTTCTTAACATCATCCTTAAAATTTCCTACAGCGAAGCTTTGAATAAAGATATTCTTGCGCAGGGAGAGTTATTAAGTACCAAGCTTTTTGCAATTTACCTGGAGGAACAAAAGATAGAGCATGTTTGGCTGCCTGCATTGGACTTTATGACGATTGATATGGTAGATGAGCCGCAGATAGGCAGTATAAAAGTTAAGCTCACGCAATTGCTTAACCGTTACAAGGATACAAAACTTTTTATTACACAGGGATACATTTGCCGCAATGCAAAGGGTGAGGTTGATAATTTAAAAAGAGGAGGAAGCGATTATTCGGCTTCATTGATAGCGGCTGCCACCAATGCATCAGTTTGCGAAATATGGAGTGATATTGACGGCATGCACAACAGTGATCCAAGGATAGTAAAAAATACAAAACCCATTGATCAGTTAAGCTTTGAAGAAGCTGCGGAACTTGCCTATTTCGGGGCTAAAATTTTACATCCGGCCAGCATTTGGCCTGCACAATATTTTAATATACCGGTTAAATTATTAAACACTTTGCAGCCATCTGCCAAAGGCACATTAATAAAAAGCGAGGCAGGAAGTGTAGGTGTAAAAGCAGTGGCAGCAAAGGATTACATCACTGCCATAAAAATTAAAAGCAGCCGCATGCTGCTGGCGTATGG
This sequence comes from Chitinophagaceae bacterium, assembly GCA_028288585.1. Lineage (GTDB taxonomy): Bacteria > Bacteroidota > Bacteroidia > Chitinophagales > Chitinophagaceae > Ginsengibacter. The sequence goes on from JAQBNL010000084.1 coordinate 78,637, forward strand.
TTTTTTAAGAAAGATATTTGAAGTGTTTGAAAAATACCGTACTTCTATTGATATGGTTACCACTTCCGAGGTTGCTGTTTCATTAACTATCGACAATGATGCTTACCTGAAAGAAATAATTAAAGAGCTTGAACTTTTTGGTACTGTTGAAGTTGATACTAATCAAACCATAGTTTCAATTGTTGGTAATGAGATAACCGAAACGAAAGATGTGCTTAGAAAAATTTTTGAATGTATTCCTGATATCCCGATAAGAATGGTTAGCTATGGTGGCAGCAGGCATAATATCTCTGTGTTGGTTTCCCGTGAATACAAAGAGCAAACAATGCAACTGTTAAATGTGGGATTGTTTGGTGAATAACCAAGCCAACCACTAATATCTTATTCCCATCTTTTTATAAATAAAGCTCATTAGCCACATTGGCCCTATCATTAAAAATTGAAGGTCTTTTAAAAAAGATGGCTTTTTACCTTCTACTTTATGCCCGTAAAATTGGCCAATCCACGCAAGTACAAATAAAATTACGCATACCATCCAGAGTGGGGCGGAAGTATATATTTCAATCCAGTAGCAGATGCCAAGGCATAGCAGGCCAAACAAAAGCATTCCTATCCAGATAGTTTTTGAAAGAGAAAAGTAATAAACTGTAACCAGCAAAATCAATATCATAGCCACATTTAATTGCAGTGTTGGTGTTAGCTGTACCGGGAGTTTAATGCAATAAAATAAACCTACGATAGAAAAGAAGATAGCTGGAACGCATATCCAGTGTATGGTTTTATTGGTCTCATCCTGGTGACTTTCGCCATATTCTGTAAGCCATTGATTAATTGTTCTCATATATAAAAATTATGTACTTTTAAATTATCCTTCCTTTTGAAATTGTTGCTGCTTCTCAAATCTAAATTATTATTTTTTCACAATTTAAATTTAAACGCACATGAAACGTATTTTAATTTCAGGCTGCATGTTTGTATTCATGCTGGCTGCAACACAGGTAATGTCCCAGGAGAAAATAAAAGAAAAGGAGGATAAAACGAAAGTAAAGGATGATAATTCCAAGGAGAAGACTAAAGATGGGAAGACAAAAATTAAGGACGATAATACCAAGATTAAAATTAAAGGGCAGGATGCGAATATGATGTATCCTTATAAGGCCGGCTATTCTTCCAATTTTACCATGGGTAATCCTGCACATGCCAAATTAGTATTGGATGTATGGAAAGATTGGGATGATAATATGCTTGACAGGCACGATTTTATGGCAGATACTATTGTGTGGTATTTACCTGATGGTTCAGTAACTAAAGGCAAGGAAGCTAATCTTGCAGGTGCTAAAAAATTCCGCGGAGGACTTACAAGCTCGGTAAGTACTATTGATGCATGGATGCCATTAAGAAGTGTTGATATGAAAGAAGACTGGGTGGCCGTTTGGGGTACGGAAACAGATACCTGGCCTGATGGCAAAGTAGATAAAAGAGAGATACATGAAATATGGAGAATTAATAAAGATGGTAAAGTGGATTGGGTTAGACAATACTCATCTGCTGCAGCGAGGCAATAATTAATTCTATGGAATATAAAGCCCGGATGATTTTTCATCCGGGCTAATTTTTTTTCTACTCATCACTCACTCTCACTATATTATTATCATAGCATCGCCATAACTAAAGAAGCGATATTTATCTTTTATAGCTTTTTTATAAGCCTCCATCATAAGGTCGTAACCGGCAAATGCACAGGCCATAATTAATAAGCTTGTTTTTGGCAAATGAAAATTGGTAACCAATGCATCAGCTATATTAAATTTGTATGGCGGGTGAATAAAATGGTTTGTCCAACCTTCCGAAGGCTTCAATAATTTTTGCGCTGTGAAGGAAGATTCCATTGCTCTCATCGTAGTTGTTCCGATAGAACAAATTCTCCTGCCGGTTTCTTTTGCTTTATTAACAATATTGCAGGCTTCTTCTTCAATGCGGTAATATTCTGCATCCATCTTGTGCTTGCTTAGGTCTTCCACTTCAATTGGGCGAAAAGTTCCAAGCCCTGTATGTAGTGTAACTTCTGCAAAGCGGATGCCCTTTATTTCTAAACGCTTTATCAGTTCAGGGCTAAAATGTAAGCCTGCCGTTGGCGCTGCTACAGCTCCTTCGTGTTTTGCATATACCGTCTGGTAGCGTTCTTTATCTTCTTCTTCAGGCTTGCGTTTTATATATTTTGGCAAAGGAGTTTCTCCCATAAAATATAACATCGTCCTGAATTCTTCTTCAGTGCCATCCCATAAAAAACGAATGGTACGTCCACGGCTGGTAGTGTTATCAATAACTTCTGCAACCAGTTCATCATTTTCTCCAAAATATAATTTATTACCCACTCTTATTTTACGGGCGGGGTCTACAATAACATCCCACAACCTGTTTTGTTTATGTAATTCTCTTAGTAAAAAAACTTCTATTTTGGCGCCTGTTTTTTCTTTGCGGCCATACATACGGGCAGGAAAAACTTTTGTATTGTTTACAACAAATACATCTTTGTCATCAAAATACTCAAGAATGTCTTTAAAATGCCTGTTCTCAATTTTGCCGGTCTTTCTTTCTATTACCATCATACGGCTTTCCTCCCTTTTTTTAGTGGGATTTTGAGCGATAAGATTTAAAGGAAGGTCAAATTTGAATTGTGATAATTTCATGTGCAATTATAGATTTAAAGTTAATTGTCACATGCCATTTACTGTAGTGAAACAGAGATATGTGCCTCTCTGAAAGAGGCCACTTATCATGTTACGGCATGATTTTTTAAGTGTGCAAAGGTAAGCTTTTGAATTGAGACTTTATCAATTGATAAAACCAAATCTTCATAAAATTTTATATAAGTATTACAATTACAATATTTGGTGAATTATATTGTTATATGCATCTTTATATAAACCCCCCTTTTAGTGCCTAAATTGTATCTGAAGCGCATTTTTATTAGTTTTTCAGCGGCCTTAATGTTGTTTGCAGAAAATTCTTTTTCTCAAAAGGTTACTAAAAAGTATCCCAGCCTTTTATGGGAGATAACAGGTAATGGTTTTAAAAAGCCGTCTTACTTATTCGGCACTATGCATGTAAGCAGTAAAATGGTTTTTCATTTACCGGATTCATTTTATCATGCCATTAAAAATGTAGAAACTGTTGCCCTGGAATTAAACCCCGATGTCTGGCAGGGACAAATGGTAAAACTTGACCAGTTACAGCTTAATTATAAAAATTTTACACAGGTACCCAGCACAGATTATCTAAATGAAAGATCTTTTCAGTTGGATAAATATGAAGATGAATTAAAGACGGCCTT
>JAQBNL010000026.1 GCA_028288585.1 Chitinophagaceae bacterium
AACAGCTATCTGGAATGGTAGCGGAAAAGAAGGAAAAGGACATCTTGCCACACAAAGCGGTGTTTTAAAAGATGTGCCATACACTTATAAAGACAGGTTTGAAGAAGGACCCGGTACCAATCCTGAGGAATTGATAGCCGCAGCACATGCAGGATGTTTTAGTATGAAATTAAGTTTTGTCCTGGGAGAAGCAGGCTTTACTCCCGATGAAATTGAAACCAGGTGTGAGATCACTTTGGCTAATGGAGCAATAACAAAATCTCACTTAATTGTTAAAGCAAAAGTGCCCGGCATAGATGAGCAAAAGTTTAAGGAGTGTGCTGAAAATGCAAAGGCCAATTGTCCTGTTTCTAAATTATTGAATACAGATATCTCAATGGAAGCCTCACTGTCATAACTGTGTAATTATTTTTATTAATTCCCGCTTATGCGGGAATTTTTTGTTTAAGAGATTAAACATTTATTTGATAAAATCAAACATTTGTTTAATTTTGCATTCCCAAATTATTTATGGCCTATAACGATAAACATATACAGATAATTGAAACCGCAGAGGAGCTTTTTGCAAAAAAAGGTTATGAAGCCTCTACTGTGAGGGATATAGCAGAAGAGGCTGGCGTAAACATTGCTATGATTTCTTACTATTTCGGGTCGAAGGAAAAATTGCTGGAGGCATTGTTTAACCACAGGCTGGGAAATTTAAAGATGAGGGTTGAAAGCCTGTTAAAGAACGATTCGCTTTCTCCTTTTCAAAAAATTGATATACTTATAGACGAACATATTGAAAGGGTTATCCAGCACGAAGGATTTTATAAAATAATGTTATGTGAGCAGGTAATAAATAAAAACCCGGTTATTATAAAGTTGCTGTTGGAAATTAAAAAAAGAAATTCAGGACTGATTAATGAACTGATAATTGATGGGCAGGAGAAAGGGGCGTTTAAAAAAAATGTAGATGTAATTCTGCTTATGAGTACACTCGTAGGAACAGTGATACAAACGCTGATCAATTGCCCTTTTTATCGTGAATATAACGAGATGAAAAAAACGCCTGCAAAAGAATTTGAAGAAACAATGCAGAAGAGACTAAGTCTTCATGTAAAAAAAATATTTAAAGCAATACTTACAAATGAAGCATAAAATATTTATAAGAATATCGGTTATATTATTTTCCGTTTTTATTGGAGAGGCCGCAGTGTCGCAGCAGACAAGAATGCTTAATTTAAAAGAAGCAATTGATCTAAGCATCAAAAACAGCAAACAATTAAAAGCTTCCAAAGCCAGAATTGACGTGGCAATTGCACAGGTAAAAGAAGCTGAAGAAAATCGCCTGCCAAACTTTAATGTAAGTGGGTCTTACTTAAGATTGAACAGCGCAAATGTTGATCTTAAATCAAATTCAAATAATAGTTCAGGCGGTGGGTCATCACCTAAAATTTCACAGGCGCTGTATGGTATCGCTAATTTATCTTATCCAATTTACCAGGGCGGAAGAATTAAATACGGTATTGAATCTGCAAAATATTTACAAGAAGCAACAAAGCTTGATGCAGATAATGATAAAGAGGCTGTGATATTAAATACGATGAATGCTTACACCAATTTATACAAAGCAGGTGCGGCAATAAATGTTGTAAGAGAAAGTTTGGGATCGTCCCGCCAAAGAGATACAACCTTTTCACGGCTGGAACAAAATGGGATACTGGCAAGAAATGATCTTTTAAAAGCGGAGCTGCAAACATCCAACATCGAGCTTACTTTATTAGATGCAGAAAATAACTGGAGGCTGGCAAATATCAATATGGATCTTATGCTTGGCCTGCCTGAAAATACAGAACTGGCTATTGATACAACGATATTTCTGCAAACAACTACCATAAAAAATATTGATGAGTACGAACAACTTGCCATTCAAAACAGGAAGGATGTACAAGCGCTTTCATTTAGAAAGAAAGCCGCAGGCACCGCAATAAAATCTGCAAAAACAGAAGGTTATCCAACCATTGCTTTAACGGGAGGGTACATTGCTGCGTATATTCCCAATTTTGTAACAATAACAAATGCTATCAATGCGGGGGTTGGTATTCAATACAATCTTGCATCACTCTGGAAAACCAATACCAGACTGCAACAGGCAAAAGCAAGAGAACAGGAAATACAGGCAAATGAAGAACAACTGAATGATGTGATCCGGCTGCAGATAAATCAGGATTACCAAAATTATTTATTAAGTCAAAAAAGAATTGATGTTTATCAAAAAGCATTACAGCAGGCTACGGAAAATTTCAGAATAACAAAAAATAAATACGACAATAGTCTTGCTAATGTAACTGACCTGCTGGATGCAGACGTTGCATTAACGCAGGCAAAATTAAATGTGTCTGTTTCAAAAGCTGACGCAGTGCTGGCGTATAATAAATTACTTCATACAACCGGACTTATAAGTTCAACAGAATAAAAGAAATTAATTATGGAAACAAACGTAACTGACAAAAAAATTAAACATACCAGGGAAAAAACACCTAAAAAGAAAAGCAAAACATTCATTATCGTTTTGGCATTGCTGGTAATTTTTGGTGCATGGTTTGGCTTAACCAAATATGTACATGGCCAGCATCATGAGGAAACTGATGATGCACAGGTCCAGGCAAATATCAGCCCTGTGATACCAAGGGTTTCAGGTTATGTGTTACAGGTAAGAGTAAGCGATAATCAACGGGTTAATAAAGGAGATACTTTGGTAATACTTGATGACAGGGATCTTAAATTAAAAGTTGACCAGGCAGAAGCAGCACTTGCTACTGCACAAAGTAATCTTGCTTCAGCTAAGGCTACAACCAATGCAGCTTCGTCAAATATCGCTTCATCACAAGCAGCAGTATCAACTGCCAATGCACAGATTGAAACAGCACGTGTAAATATTTGGCGCACTACGCAGGATTATAACCGCTATGCAAATCTTATAAAAGATCATTCCGTAACGCAACAACAATATGAGCAGGCACTGGCGGCAAAACAAACTGCGGAAAGACAGTTACAGGTTTTAATAGACCAGAGAAATCAGGTTGCACAGCAAACAAATGTTGTATCGTCTCAAACTACCGCTACGTCCCAGCAAATAGGAATTGCTTCTTCAGTGATAAAGCAAAGACAGGTAGATGTTGAGAATGCAAAGCTTGAACTTTCTTATGCAGTGATAACAGCTCCTGCAAATGGGTTGGTGTCAAAAGTAAATGCACAGCCCGGCCAGTTTTTGCAGGCAGGGCAGGCTTTATTCAGCATTGTATTGAATGATGATATTTGGGTGGTTGCCAATTTTAAAGAAACACAATTCAATAAAATGAAGATCGGGCAAAAAGTTACGGTTCATGCCGATGCATTTCCAGGTCATGATTTTGAAGCACAGCTCACTTCTTTTTCTCCCGCAACAGGTGCGCAGTTTGCTTTATTGCCGCCGGATAATGCCAGCGGAAATTTTGTAAAAGTTGTGCAAAGGCTTCCTGTAAAAATTGAATTCACCAATAAAAATGATTCATTAATTAAACAGATAAGGCCGGGTATGAATGTGAGTGTTGATGTTCATCTTGATTGATAAATTATTCATTAAAATTTTTATGAGGGGCTATCATCATCAAATATTATTCAATATTTCGGGCTGTTCGCTTGTAGCCGCCGCTTCGCTGCGGGCTACCGCTTCCATCCCGCAGCCCTTCAGCAGGAGGTTATAAATTAAACATTAATGCAGCAACAGAATTTATTGGTAGAGTATGGTGCAAGAAGAGTTATCATCACGGTAACAGCGATATTCTGCGCCTTGCTGGAAATTGTTGATACAACGATAGTGAATGTTGCGTTGAATGATATGAAGGGAAACCTTGGCGCAACATTAAATGAAGTGGGCTGGGTAATTACGGCATATGCGATCGGTAATGTTATCATCGTACCAATGACAAGTTGGTTGTCTCAACAGTTTGGCAGGCGCAATTATTTTGCAGCATCTATAATTCTTTTCACAGTCTGTTCTTATTTATGCGGTAATGCAAGCGGCATCTGGGAGCTTGTTGCCTTTCGTTTTATCCAGGGCCTGGGCGGCGGAGCATTGCTGGTAACCTCTCAAACAATTATAACTGAAAGTTATCCGCCTGAAAAACGTGGAATGGCGCAGGCAATTTATGGCTTAGGCGTTATCATTGGGCCAACATTAGGGCCGCCATTGGGAGGATACATCGTTGACCATTTTTCGTGGCCCTATATTTTTTATATCAATATCCCCATCGGTGTAATTGCAACTTTGTTAACCTTACAGTTTGTTCGCAGCCCTAAGTTTGGAGCAAAAAAATTATTAAAAGAGGTAGACTTTTTGGGCATTGCATTTCTTGCCATTGCCGTCGGTTCATTGCAATATGTTTTGGAAAAGGGACATGAAGAAGATTGGTTTAATAGCAGTACCATTATCTTTTTATCTGTAACAGCAGTGTTAGGTTTATACTTTTTTGTATGGAGAGAATTGGCTGCCAAAAATCCTATAGTAGAATTAAGAGTTTTAAAAAATGGTAACCTGAGGGTAGGAACAATATTATCATTCATCATGGGATTTGGATTGTATGGTTCCACTTTTATTATTCCACTTTATACACAGGCAACGTTAGGATGGACCGCACAACAATCGGGCGCCTTAATGATACCCGCTGCATTAATGACGGCATTCATGATGCCCATCATCGGGCAGCTTTTACAAAAGGGTGTTCCGCAGCAATATCTTGTAGCAGGCGGTATGCTGGTATTTTTTGGTTTTACTTTTTGGGGATATAAAATTTTAACTCCGGATACAAGTGCAGATAATTTTTTCTGGATGCTGATACTGCGGGGTATTGGAATGGGTATGTTATTTATTCCTATCACTACTTTATCACTCTCAACTTTAAAGGGTCAGCAAATAGGCCAGGGCGCTGCGTTTACGGGCATGATGAGGCAACTTGGGGGATCTTTCGGTATAGCCGCTATCACCACTTATATGTCAAGACAAAATATTGTACATAGAAGTGCTCTTGTGAATCATCTTGATGTAAATAATCTGAATGTACAGCAGCATGTGCAGGCAATGCAACATGGATTTATGGCAAAAGGAATACCTTCGGATATTGCTTTGAAAGACAGTTACCAATCGCTGGATTATATGGTAATGAAACAAGCTTCTGTACTTTCTTATATGGATGTTTTTTTATGGCTGGGCATTATGTTTCTTATATGCATTCCATTTGTGTTGATGGTAAAAGGAAACAAAAAACAAAAGATCGACCTTGCCGAAGCAATGCATTAATCTCATATTATTTTTTCCATAAGTTTTGGTTTATGTTTGAGAAGTCAAATTAATAATAAACTAAAAATTTATGAAGACGGAAAATGAGCGGTTGGAAAGCCCCTCTGTCGGAGGGGTTTGG
>JAQBNL010000089.1 GCA_028288585.1 Chitinophagaceae bacterium
GATTAACTTCAGCAGAAAATTTTTTAATGGGAAAAACTGTATCTGTTGAAAATTTTAAACAGGCAGCAGCTATTGCCATGAAGGATGCAAAAGGGTATGGCTACAACAATTTTAAATTAAAGCTTGCACCTAACACAATTGTACAAACATTAAAAACGGTTTCAGAAATAGCATAAAATAATTTTATGGGATTTACAGATGAACTTGACAGGGTAGATGGTAGAGCTAAGGTTACCGGTACTGCACAATTCGCTTATGAATATAATATTCCTAACGTGGCCTATGGTGTGCTTGTTGGCAGCACCATTACAAAAGGGACTATTACCGATCTTGATACAAAAAGTGCAGAAAGAGCTCCCGGTGTTATTGGTGTCATCAGCCATCTTAACATTCCAAAACTACCGGGTTATGAACCTCCGAAAGATGCTGAAACACTTCCTCCAATCCGTAAAGGATTTAAACCATTTGAAAATAATAGGGTTCGTTTTAACGGCCAGCCTATTGCCGTTGTTGTTGCAGATACATTTGAAAGAGCAGTGTATGCTGCATCATTGGTAAAAGCGCAATATCATAAAGAAGAGCATCATACGGATCTCCGTGAAGAAATAAAAAATGCAAAGCCCCTTCAGGGAGATTCTTATAAAGACTATGTAAGGGGAGAGGCAGATGCATGGAAGAATGCACCGGTGAAAATAGAAGCGGAATATGAAATTCCCTATGAAGTGCATCAACCCATGGAGATGCATGGCATCACCGTAGTGTGGGACGGACCGGATAAAGTAACAGTGTATGAAAAAACGCAAACATTATATGGCACACAGGGAAGCATTGCCAGAATATTTGGGATACCCGCAAACAATGTTCACGTTATCACGAAATATGTAGGAGGTGCATTTGGAAGTGCAGGTAGTACATGGCCACATTCAATAGCAGCCGTAATCGCAGCGAAACAATTACAAAGACCTGTAAAACTTTCGTTGAGCAGAGACCAGATGTTCATGATGGTTGGTTACCGTCCGAAGGCAATTCAAAAGATAGGAATGGGTACTACAAGCGATGGAAAGCTTATTGGCATTACACATGAAGCCGACCAAAATACGGCAACGTATGCTGAATTCAGGGAAGGCACTGTAAATACTTCACGATCATTGTATGCATGCCCTAATGTAAATACACGTTATAAAGTTTATCCACTTGATCTTAGCCTGCCAACCTATATGCGTGGTCCCGGTGAAACAACGGGAATGTATGCATTGGAATGTGCTATCGATGAAATGGCAAATGCATTGAAAATGGATCCGCTTGCATTTCGTTTGCTCAATTATTCGGAAACAGACCCTGAACGTAACCGGCCGCATTCAAGTAAATTTTTGAGAGAGGCTTATCAAATGGGATCAGAGGCCATTGGTTGGAAAGATCGTAACCTGCAAATAGCTTCCATGAAAGAAGGTGAATGGCAGGTTGGTTATGGAATGGGAACAGGGGTATTTGGGTCAGGAAGAGGTGCAGCGAAACTGGGCGTAAAATTTTTGGCTGATGGTACATTGATATTGCAAAGCGGCGTAACAGATATGGGACCGGGCACTTCAACTGCAATGATCAAACTTGCAGCGGAAACATTTGGAATTCCTGCAGGCAAAATAAAATTTGAAATGGGAGATTCTGATCTTCCGCCGGGGCCGGGCCAGTATGGTTCACAAACAACATCTGCCCTGGGATCTGCTGTTAGCAATGCTTCTGACAGCTGGAGGCAGAAGCTGGTAGATGTAGCAAAACAAACTTCTTTTTTTCATACCGAAAAAATTCATACAGCAGACCTTAAGGATTTTAAATTTGAAAATGGATTCATTATTCTTTCTGAAGAGCCCGCCAAAAAATTAGCTTACGGAGAGCTTTTAAATTATGCAGGTGTGAAACAGATTGAACTTTTGGAAGACTCGCAACGGGTTTCCCTGGACAAATATTCAACTTATGCCTATGCAGCGCATTTTGTAAAAATATTGGTACACCCGGCTACAGGTGTTATCCGTTTCAGCAAAATTGTTTCTGTTGTGGACGGGGGAAAAATTGTAAGCGAAAATACTGCAAGAAGCCAGGTGATAGGCGGTGTGGTAAGCGGGATCGGTATGGTATTAATGGAAGAAGGAATAATTGATCATCGCTACGGAAGATGGGTGAATAATAATTTCGCGGATTATCATGTACCGGTACATGCAGACGTTCCACATATTGATGTGTTATTTGTAAATAAGCCTGACCCGATCGTCAATCCCATCGGATCAAAAGGGATCGGGGAAGTAACGATGGTTGGTTTCCCTGCTGCTGTTGCAAATGCTGTGTTTCATGCCACGGGAAAAAGAATCAGGGAACTGCCAATTACGCCGGATAAAATAATATAGCAGGTAAGTTTTAGTTGCTGTTAAAAAATCCCCGCCAATTCCAGGCTTCTTTTTTTAAGATCCCTTATTTCCATTGATTCAATAATAGGATCGGGAGTAAGAATGAATGAAATATTATTTTTCTTCCACCAGTCATTCTCTTTCAGTTTCGTAAAATGGATTACACCGATTAAATACTTTCTGGCTTCATCAGCGTGCCATTCCAGGATGCTTTCAAAATTTTCTTTAGGAATATCTTTCCAGTCATCAAAACTTACATAGAATTTCACAAAAAAATCATGCGTTAGCTCATGCGGTTTATGATGCGATAATTTTTTATACTCATATCTATAATCATACCGTAAGGCTGAAATATCACTCAGTACTGCCGACGCAGTCGGGAAACTTCCTGCACCTTTGCCATAAAAGAATTGTTTATCTGCAAAGCCACTCTCTATTACCACGCCGTTGTATTCATTTTTTACAAAAGCAAGATGATCATCCTGCGTTACGAATTGTGGTAATACAAAAGCCGCCACTTTCCCGTTTGATAATTTTTTTGCCTGTGCCACCAGCTTGATACTATAATGTTTTTCTTTGGCAACTACTGCATCACTCAACTGGATATTTTGTATTCCGGTGAAAACAATATTACCGGGTTCTTCCATAATACCATAAGCGTGTGTAAGGATAATGCTCCATTTATTTAATGCATCAAATCCTTCTACATCAAGTACGGGATTGCTTTCTGCAAAGCCAAGCTGCTGCGCCTGCAGCAATGCATTTTTAAAGGTGAGGTAATCGTCAAAGATCTTTGTTAGAATATAATTAGTAGATCCATTTACAATTGCTTTAATGGAATGCAGCAGGTCATTATCATAATATTCCTCAAGGTTTCGAATAACGGGGATAGATGCACAGGCAGCTGCTTCGTACAAAAACGGAACATCATATTTTTGCTGAAGAGAAAGTAATTCGGGCATATGCTCAGCGATCATTTTTTTACTGGCGCTTACAGTTGCCTTGCCATTTTTTATTGCTGTTGAAACTATTTGGAATGCAGCATCAGAGTCATCAATAACTTCTACAATTACATTTATTTCTTTGTCATTAAGTATTTCGTCTTTATCTGTTGTGAACAGTTCGGCGGGTGCATTTCTTTTTTTATTTGGGTTCTTGATACATATTTTTTTTATGGTGGCATTAAGTGATTCAGTCTTTTGTAAAACTTTATACAATCCTTCGCCTACCACGCCAAATCCAAATACACCTATCGTTAATTTTTTATGTGCTGTCATTAACCTGAAGTTTGAAATTTATAATTTGCCGCACCATGTTTAGCAAGAAAATGGCTGATGATATTTTCTATTTGCTCAAACTCCAAAAGAAACCCATCATGTCCATAGTTTGAATGAATAGTTTTGATCTGTGCGCCGGGAATATTATCAGCAATAAATTGTTGTTCCACCACCGGGAAAAGAATATCAGTGGTAATTCCGATAGCCAGCGTTTTTGCTTTTATTTGCTGCAATGCATTTTCTATACTATCCCAGCCCCGCCCAAGGTTATGTGAATCCATACCCTTGCTTAGAAAATAATAACTGAATGCATTAAAACGCTTTGCCAGTTTTTCTCCCTGGTAACGCTGGTACGATGAGGTTTTAAAATTGTCTGTTTTTTCATTTGCATCTTCTGCCTGGCTTGCATTATAGGTAATATAGTTGCGGTACGAAATAAGCGCTATGCCTCTCGCCACTTTCATTCCACCAATGCCGGCGTTATCATTTTTTTCTTTCCATGTTGCATCACATTCAATACTTAACCGCTGCGATTCATTAAAGGCAATACCCCATGCCGAATGAACTGCATTGGTTGCAATGGGAAAAATAAATTCAAATATCTCCGGTTCTTCCACTGCCCATTCCAGTAATTGTTGCCCGCCCATTGAACCACCAATACCAACATGAATTTTTTCGATCCCTAAAAATTCTCTTAATTGCCGGTATGCTCTTACCATATCTCTTGTTGTGAAAAAAGGAAAATCATGGTAGTAGGGTGTATTGGTTTGCGGGTTTATATCAAATGGTCCTGAGCTGCCGTAACAACTTCCGGGCATATTTACACCTATAATAAAATGCCTGGCGGGGTCGAATAATTTTCCCTCTCCAACCAATCCGGGCCACCACTCGGTTGCATCGCTATTGGCAGTAAGTGCATGAAAGATCCATACAACATTATCTTTTGCTTCATTTAGATTTCCATAAGTTGTATAGGCAAGATGAAAGCCGGGAAGTACGCTCCCCGACTCAAGTGTAAATGATTTATCTGATTTAAAAATGTTGTATGCCAAATTTTATTTGTTCAATAGTTAATTAAAAGATGAAGTGAGTGACACAACGATGATCCCATAAAAAACCAATGTTGGTAACCAAATCTTTTTATACCAAATCTTTTGCAAATACTTTTTCAAAAGCCTGTTCAATATCTGCTTTAATATCTTCAATATGTTCTATGCCTGCACTTATGCGAACCTGGTTGGGCCGTACCCCTGAAGCAACCTGCTCCTCTGCACTTAACTGTTCATGCGTAGTGGAAGCAGGATGTATTGCCAGCGTTTTTGCATCGCCAACGTTTGCCAAATGGCTTATTAATTTTAGTGAGTCAATAAACTTGCTGGCATTTTCTTTACCGCCTTTTACGCCAAAGTTGAGTATGCCACCGAAGCCATTGTTGAGATATTGCTTAGCCAGTTTATGATAAGGGCTGCTTTTTAAACCCGGATATTCAACAAACTCCACCAGGTCATGTTTCTCTAACCACCCAGCCAGTGCCAAAGCATTGTCTACAGTGCGTTGTACACGGAGTGATAAAGTTTCTAATCCCTGTAACAATAAGAATGAATTGAAAGGGCTTTGCGATGCACCAAAATCTCTTAAGCCTTCTACTCTTGCACGGATAATAAATGCAATGTTTGGTAAACCAAGAGGATTGCCTTCTCCAAAAACATCCCAGAATTTTAATCCATGATAGCCTTCAGAAGGCTCTGTGAATTGAGGGAATTTTCCATTGGCCCAGTTATAATTTCCGCCATCAACAATAACACCGCCAATGGTAGTGCCGTGCCCGCCTATCCATTTGGTTGCTGACTCAACAACAATGTTAGCGCCATGCTCCAGCGGACGGAACAAATAACCTGCAGTGCCAAATGTATTGTCAACAATTAATGGCAGGTCATATTCTTTTGCCAGGTCAGCAAACTTTTTAAAGTCAGGAATATTCAGGCGTGGGTTGCCAATAGTTTCTAAATAGATTGCTTTGGTATTTTTATCAATGTGTTTTACAAAACTTTCCACATCATCACCATCAGCAAATCTTGCTTCAATGCCAAGGCGCTTGAAAGCAACTTTAAATTGATTATAAGTGCCTCCATATAAATAAGTAGTTGTTACAAAATTATCACCTGACTGTAAAATATTGTTCAATGCCAGGAATTGCGCTGCCTGCCCGCTGCCTGTGGCAAGCGCTGCCACACCGCCTTCCAGCGCCGCAATGCGTTGTTCAAACACATCGGTGGTTGGGTTCATTATCCGTGTATAAATATTACCAAACACTTTTAATCCAAAAAGATTGGCTGCATGCTCTGAATTGTCAAATCCATAAGAAGTGGTTTGATAAACAGGTACCGCCCTTGATTTTGTTGTAGGGTCAATTTGTTGTCCTGCATGCAATTGCAATGTTTCAAAACGAAGATTGTTGCTCATACTATTTTTTTTGAGATTTGTGAAAATTAAAGAGAAAATGTAATAAGAGATTGTGGGAAGCCGTAAGGGCAAAAGAAAATATGCCTTACGGCATAATACAGCAAATGCAGATGCAGAAATTATATGTTGCTGTTGTTTTCATTGTTTCACAAACTTATTACTTTTTCCAGATAAATTTTTAAAAATATTTTTTTAATGAGTTACTGACCAGGAAAGACATGCATTTTTACATTGGTAATTATCCAATAAAAAAGCTCACCCGATAAGTCAGATGAGCTTGTTTGGCAGAGCAGGAATTTGCATACCTCTCTAAATATTTTTAAGCTTTTAATCTGGCTTATCTGTCCCGAACCTTCGGGATGGAATTAGCACCTTTCGTTGTATCTAAACAAGGCGGTTGCTAAGGCGTCTTCGGGCCATTACCCTCTGCCTTTCTTGATAAGTGATGTAAAGAACTGGTGCAAAAATAATAAGGATTCGTTGTTTATAGAAAATTTTATTTGCTAAAATCAACATTCATTACTTACTTTGTATCCATAATGAAACAATTAGTTCACATACATCATCATCATTCTCTGCCGCAGGGTAGGCTATGTTGATTGGTATGTGTTAAACATATTTTCAAAAAGGGCTTACTGAAACAGTGAGCCCTTTTTATTTGCCCTCTAAATCTCTCTAAAGGGAGACTTACGAAGTAAATAAAGATGGAAATGCATTTTAATTTCTGATATTAATAAAGATTTATGCTAAAAATTGCAATTCAAAAATCGGGAAGATTATATGAGGATTCGATCAGGCTTTTAAAAGAGTGTGGTATTGAATTAAATAATGGCAATAAGCAATTGAAAACAGTTGCCAATAATTTTCCTGTGGAAGTTTATTTTTTCAGGGATGATGACATTCCGCAATACGTATATGATGGTGTTGCTGATATTGGGTT
Source organism: Chitinophagaceae bacterium (assembly GCA_028288585.1). Lineage (GTDB taxonomy): Bacteria > Bacteroidota > Bacteroidia > Chitinophagales > Chitinophagaceae > Ginsengibacter. Next base: position 7,080 of record JAQBNL010000089.1, read on the forward strand.
TGTTGGTGAGAACGTCCTTCTTGAAACAGGAAAAGATATTGAACTCATTTATCGCCTTGGTTTTGGCAGGTGCAGGCTAAGTATTGCAGTGCCAAAAAGTATGGCATACAAAACTGTTAGTGACCTGGAAGGATTGAAAATTGCGACCAGTTATTCTTCGTTGCTGCAAAATTTTCTTGCGCAAAAAAATGTAAATGCAGAAATTCATGAGATCAGCGGCTCGGTTGAAATAGCGCCTGGTATAGGATTGGCAGATGCCATTTGTGACCTGGTAAGTAGCGGCAGCACACTTTTTACCAATGGATTAAAAGAAGTTGAAGTTGTTTTACGATCTGAAACTGTATTGTGCGCTAACAAAGATCTATCAGAAGAGAATAAAGCGATCCTCGAAAAATTATTGTTAAGGATAAATGCGGTAAAAACAGCAAAGAATAATAAATACATTTTATTGAATGCACCCAATCATCAATTAGAAAATATTGCAGCCGTTTTGCCGGGTATGAAAAGCCCTACTGTTGTGCCTTTGGCGGAAGAAGGCTGGAGCAGTGTGCAAAGCGTGGTAAACGAAAATGTATTTTGGGAGGTAATTGAGAAACTGAAAGCATTGGGAGCGGAAGGGATTTTAGTAGTACCAATTGAAAAGATGATAATATGATTTTGAAAACTTTTATTAATCCTGGAAGAGAAAAATGGGCTGAAATAATCGAGCGCCCAAAAATAAATGATGCAGAACTAAAATTTATTGTTTCAGATGTTCTGAAAGATGTAAAAGAAAATGGAGATGATGCCATAAAAAAATACTGCCTGCAGTTCGGCAAAGTTTTGCTGGAAGATCTAAAGGTAAGTAATGCGGAATTTGATGAAGCCGTTATGCTGGTTGATAATGATCTGAAAGATGCCATTCAATTGGCTAAGAAAAATATTGAAAAATTTCATGCGGCACAAAATCTGGAAGAGCAAAAAATAGAAACAACAAAAGGAGTATTGTGCTGGCGAAAATCTGTTGCCATTGAAAAAGTAGGTTTATATATTCCGGGTGGCACTGCCCCTCTTTTTTCAACCCTGCTAATGCTTGGCATACCTGCCGTGATGGCTGGCTGCAGCGAAATTGTGGTTTGTACACCATCTGATGCAAATGGAAAGATAAATCCTGTAATATTATACGTTGCCCATTTGCTGGGCTTTAAAAAAATATATAAAGTCGGAGGTGTGCAGGCAATAGCTGCAATGGCATATGGCAGTGAAAGTATTAGCAAAGTGTATAAGATTTTTGGCCCCGGCAATCAATATGTTACCTGTGCAAAACAAATGATAAACATGGATGGTGTTGCCATTGATATGCCTGCAGGGCCTAGTGAAGTTGCAGTGTATGCTGATGAAAGTTGCGATCCGTCTTTTGTTGCATCAGATCTTTTAAGCCAGGCCGAACATGGAGTTGACAGCAATGTATTGTTAGTTGCTTCATCAGAAAATATAATTGAGAAGGTGAAAGTAGAAATTAGTGTTCAGCTAAAAAGTTTAATAAGAAAAAACGTAGCCGAATCAGCTCTTTTAAAAAGCAATTTAGTGGTGATGAAAAATATTGATGAAGCGTTTTGTTTATTGAATGAATATGCTGCTGAGCATTTGATAATTGCTTCTGATAATGCAGTGTTGTTGTCAGAAAAAGTGATAAATGCAGGCAGTGTTTTTCTTGGCAATTATTCGCCGGAAAGTGCAGGTGATTATGCATCAGGCACTAACCACACGTTGCCAACCAATGGATATGCAAAAGTATATTCAGGCGTGTCGCTGGATAGTTTTGTTAAGAAAATTACTTTTCAACAATTAAGTAAAGAAGGATTAAAAAATATTGGCAATGCCGTGGAAGTTATGGCCGCAGCGGAAGGTTTGGATGCACATAAGAACGCTGTGTCAATAAGATTAAAATAAAGAGACTAATGACATTTGAATTGCAAAAACTGGTAAGAGGTAATATAAAAATACTTACTCCGTATTCATCGGCCCGTCATGAATTTAAAGGTGAAGCATCTGTATTTCTTGATGCCAATGAAAATAGTTTTGGCTCTCCACTAGCTGAAGCGTTTAACCGCTATCCAGATCCCCTGCAATGGAAATTGAAATCCGGTATCTCGAAAATTAAAGACGTTCCTGCAGAAAATATTTTTATCGGCAATGGAAGTGATGAAGTTATCGATCTTGCTTACAGGATATTTTGTAACCCCGGTATAGACAATGTTATTATATGTCCCCCAACTTATGGCATGTATGAAGTGAGTGCAAACATTAATGATGTTGAAACAAAAAAAGTAAATCTTACAGAAAATTTTCAGTTAAATGTTGAAGAAATTTTAGCCGCAACTGATCAAAATACCAAACTTCTTTTCATCTGTTCTCCAAATAACCCAACAGGAAATAGCATGAACAGGAATGATATTGAACGGTTGCTTAATAACTTTGACGGCCTTGTACTTATTGATGAAGCTTATATTAATTTTTCTAATGAAAAGACTTTTATACAGGAGCTTACAAAATATAAAAATCTAATTGTAATGCAAACACTTTCAAAAGCATGGGGGCTTGCTTCATTGCGGCTGGGACTGGCGTTTGCTTCTCTAGAAATAATTGAATTATTTAATAAAGTAAAACCGCCTTACAATATTAATAAAGCCTCTCAGCAGTTAGCTGTTGAAGCATTACAGAATACTGAACAGGTTGATGAATGGGTACAACAAATTGTTGCACAAAGAGAATTACTGGCGAAAGAGCTATCAAATTTTTCTTTTGTAAAAAGAATATTTGAAAGCGATGCCAATTTTTTATTGTTAAAGGTTGAAGATGCCGCTAACCTGTACAATTATTTAGCAGCAAATAAAATTATTGTCAGAAACAGAAGCAAAGAAGTTTTCTGTGATAATTGTTTGCGCATTACAATTGGAACCCCGGATGAAGATCAACTCTTATTAAAAGTATTAAAAAACTATACTTCATGAGTAAAAAAGTTTTATTTATTGATCGGGATGGCACCTTAATTAAAGAAGCGCCGCCAACTTACCAGCTTGATTCATTTCCCAAGCTCGAATTCTATCCACACATGTTTGAATACATGACGAAGATCGCAAAGGAACTTGATTATGAGTTGGCAATGGTTACCAATCAGGATGGGCTTGGCACTGACGTATTTCCTGAAAATACGTTTTTGCCTGTGCATGATTTTATTATGAAGGCTTTGGAGAATGAGAATATTTATTTTGATAAAGTATTTATTGACCGGACGTTTCCTCATGATAATGCCGCTACCCGAAAGCCCGGTACAGGTATGCTTACCGCATATTTGAACACTGAAGATTATGATATTAAAAATTCTTTTGTAATTGGGGACCGTATTACTGATGTACTGCTTGCCAAAAATCTCGGATGTAAAGCCTTATGGTTAAACAATCATAATGATCTTGGTGCAACAGAAATTAAGGAATCTGCAGAAGAATTAAACCAAACCATTGCATTGGAAACAATCCATTGGAAAGATATTTATGAATTCCTGAAACTTCCTTCCCGTAAAATTCTACATGAAAGAAAAACAAATGAAACAAAAATTGGTATAGAATTAAATTTGGATGGAAAAGGAACTGCCAATATTAATACAGGACTTTCATTCTTTGATCACATGTTAGAGCAAATCGCAAAGCACGGAAATATTGATCTGGATATTCAGTGTAAAGGTGATCTGCATATTGATGAGCATCATACTATAGAAGATGTTGGCATTGCCTTAGGAGAAGCCATAGCAAAGGCTTTGGGAGATAAAAAAGGAATTGAACGTTACGGTTTTTTATTACCAATGGATGATTGTCTTGCGCAGGTTGCTATAGATTTTGGGGGAAGAAGCTGGCTGGTTTGGGAAGCTGAATTTAAAAGAGAAAAGATAGGAGAGATGCCAACGGAAATGTTCTATCATTTTTTTAAATCATTCAGCGACGCTGCAAAATGCAATCTTAATATAAAGGCAGAAGGCACAAATGAACATCATAAAATTGAATCTATTTTTAAAGCATTTGCAAAGGCAATTAAAATGGCTGTAAAAAGAGATATAAATAATAATACGCTGCCATCAACCAAAGGAATTTTGTAATGAATATTGCAATAATAAAATACAATGCAGGTAATGTTCAAAGTGTGCAATATGCTTTGGAGCGGTTAGGCTATGGCGCTGTTGTAACAGATAATTATAATGAAATTAAGAACGCTGATAAAGTAATTTTTCCCGGTGTTGGAAATGCTTATTCAGCAATGGAAAGTCTTAAAGAGAAAAAATTGGATGAGGTGATCAGGCAACTTACGCAACCTGTTTTAGGGATATGCGTTGGCATGCAGTTATTATGTACACATTCCGAAGAAAATGATACAACCGGGCTGGGTATCATAGATTTAAACGTAAAAAAGTTTGTTTCTGAAAAAAATAATTTTAAAATTCCTCAAATGGGATGGAATAATATTTATAATTTATCATC
>JAQBNL010000076.1 GCA_028288585.1 Chitinophagaceae bacterium
GCGACTTAAGGTATCAAAGAAATTTCGGGATTGCGGCTCACATTGATGCAGGCAAAACAACTACTACAGAACGTATCCTGTATTACACAGGTGTTAACCATAAAATTGGTGAGGTGCATGATGGCGCCGCAACGATGGACTGGATGGCACAGGAGCAGGAAAGAGGTATTACAATTACTTCAGCAGCTACTACCTGTTTTTGGAATTTTCCAACTATCCAGGGTAAAAAAACAGCTGATACAAAAGAATATAAATTTAATATTATTGATACCCCGGGTCACGTGGATTTTACCGTAGAGGTTGAGCGTTCACTTCGTGTACTGGATGGATTGCTTGCATTGTTTGATGCAGTGAGTGGCGTTGAACCCCAGAGTGAAACTGTTTGGCGCCAGGCAAATAAATATAAAGTTCCACGTATTGGGTTTGTAAATAAAATGGATCGTGCCGGTGCAGATTTTTTAAATGTTGTAAAGCAGGTAAAAGAAATGCTTGGTGCAAAAGCAGTTCCTCTTCAATTGCCAATCGGTGCCGAAGATAATTTTACAGGTGTTGTTGATCTGATAACAATGAAGGGAATGGTATGGGAAGATGCAACGCTGGGTATGACATATAAAGAAGTTCCTATCCCCGAGGATATGATTGATGATGTAAATGAATGGAGGCAGCATCTTATAGAAGCTGTTGCTGATTATGATCATGCTTTATTGGAAAAATTCTTCGACAATCCTGACACAATAACAGAAGATGAGATTCATGCTGCCATGAGAAAAGCAACAATTGATATTTCTATCATTCCAATGATGTGTGGCTCATCTTTTAAAAACAAAGGTGTACAAACAGCGCTGGATGCTATCATTAGATATTTGCCTGGTCCTTTGGATATTGAAGCTGTTAAAGGAACTAATCCTGATACAGGTGAAGAAATATTACGCCATGCAGATCCTAAAGAACCATTTAGTGCATTGGCATTTAAGATCATGACCGATCCTTTTGTAGGTCGTCTTGCATTCTTCCGTGCCTATTCAGGAAGATTGGATTCAGGAAGTTATGTGTTGAATACACGTACAGGAAAAAAAGAAAGAATTTCACGTATCATGCAGATGCATGCTAACAAACAAAATCCTGTGGATTTTATTGAAGCAGGTGATATTGGTGCAGCTGTTGGTTTTAAAGATATTAAGACAGGGGACACTCTATGTAATGAAGATCATCCGATTGTTCTGGAAGCAATGACATTTCCTGAGCCGGTTATCTCTGTTGCAGTGGAGCCCAAAACACAGGCCGACGTTGATAAAATGGGATTGGCAATTTCTAAATTGGTAGAAGAAGATCCTACATTAAGAGTAAAGACAGATGAGGAAACAGGACAAACAATTTTAAGCGGGATGGGTGAGTTGCATCTTGAAATTATTGTAGACAGGATGAAACGTGAATTTAAAGTTGAGATAAACCAGGGTGCTCCGCAGGTTGCATATAAAGAAGCTTTTCAAAATACAATTGAGCATAGAGAAGTATTAAAAAAGCAAACAGGTGGTCGTGGTAAATTTGCTGATATTGTTTTTGAAATAGGACCTGCAGATGAAGAGTTTTTAAAAGAAGCAAAAGGAAATTTCCAATTTGTAAATGGATTATTTGGTGGATCGATTCCAAAAGAATTTGTACCTGCAATTCAGAAAGGTTTTGAAACTGCAATGACGACAGGTGTATTGGCAAGTTACCCGATGGAGAGCATGAAGGTTAGAGTATTTGACGGTTCATTTCACCAGGTGGATTCTGATGCCATGAGCTTTGAACTATGTGCCAAGCAAGGGTATCGTGAAGCAGGAAGAAAAGCAAAACCAGTTTTACTTGAACCAATAATGAAAGTAGAAGTATTAACGCCTGATCAATATATGGGTGATGTAACAGGAGATCTTAACCGACGTCGTGGAATGCTGGAAGGTATGGACAGCAAGCATGGTGTTCAGGTTATAAAAGCAAAAGTTCCCTTAAGTGAAATGTTTGGTTATGTAACGCAACTGCGTTCACTCTCCAGCGGACGTGCAACATCCACAATGGAATTCAGTCATTACTCTCCTGCACCAAATAATATTGCAGAAGAAGTAATTGCAAAACAAAAAGGTAAAGTAAAGATTGAAGATTAAGCCAGAATAAAACCTTATATAAAAGCCCCATTTTAAATGGGGCTTTTTTTATTTAGAAGCCGGTGCAATAAATAGTATATGCGCCCTGCTATTTCAGTTTCACCAAATCTCTTTTTAAAGCTTCTAAAATTAACCCTATCCTGGAGTGTACTCCCAGTTTTGTAAAAAGGCTTTCCCTGTAACCATCAACTGTTCTTTCTGCCACTGACATTGCATCTGCAATTTGTTTATAATTCATTTCAAGGCAGGCAAATTGCAAAAATTGTTTTTCCTTTTCTGTTATGTATTGTGGATCATTTTTATCCTCATACATAAGTAACCGCCGATAATTAATATTCCCTGCATCTGCATTATAAAAACCTTTAAGATTAATTTCATCCAGTGCTTTTTCCAATTCATTCGGATGAATATCTTTTAATAAATAAGCACAACATCCCGCTCTTATCATACCAATTATTGCTTTATCAGTATCATTTACCGAGAGGGCAACTACTTTTATGCCCGGGTAGTTTACACGCAGCCATGTCGCGGTTTCTACACCACTCATTACAGGCATATTTACATCAAGCAGTATTATCTGTGGTAATATTTCTGTGGTTTGCAATTTTTGCTGAAGTTCTTTTCCATTCACAGCCTCGATAACAACGGCATAATTATCAAAGCTTGAAAGCATAAGCCCCAACGATTTTAAAAAAAGCTGGTGATCGTCAATAATACCTACGGGAATCTTCATTGCTCACTTTTTTAACTGGTAATTTAAGATTAACTGTTGAACCATTACCTGGTGAAGATATCCATTCAATGGTGCCACCCAGTAATTGTGTTCTATGCTTCATATTTTTAATCCCTAAACCTGTAGCCATCTTCAAATCTTCTTCAAAGCCTTTACCATTATCAATAACATTTACAACTAATGAAGAAACAGAATGACTCACATTGATATTAATATGCTGAGCCTGCGAATGTTTAATTGCATTTTGTATAGCTTCCTGAACAATACGAAAAAGGATAATTTGCTCTTCAGGTTGTAATAATAATTTTTCAGGATGTGAAAAGTTTATTTGTAAAGTTTTTGCAGTGCCAATCCTTTTAACCTCAGTTTCCAGGTTCTCAATAAAATCAAACTGTTGCAGCCATTCTTTATCAAGTGATTTGGAAAGCGAGCGAAGTTCATTAATAGCCTGCCCCAAAGTTTCTTCTGCAATATTTAATGTATCGGTTGAATATTGCAGTTTGCGCTGTGTTACCGCGATAAGGGCTTTGGTACTTGCCAGCAGCTGTCCTATATTATCATGTAACTCCTGGCCCAGCATGGCAAAAGTATTTTCCTGTACCTCCACCTGCGACTGCAGCAAGGTTTGTTCAAACGCCTTTTTTAAATTCTCCCTTTCACGTATATATGCATTGCTCCTGTACCGGTACCTCACCAAAAAAAATAACAGGAAAAGTACAAGAAGCATCAGCACAATGGTGCCAAACAAAACAGCTAATATTACCTGGGTTTTCTCCATGCCTGGTTACATATAAAACTTATTGTAAATGCTCCATATAGTAATACATTCAAAGTAACCATAATAAAATCATAAATACGACTGCCGGGGTCCAGACCATTGTCAATTATATATTTCATTAGGCTCATTTGCACCAGGTTTCCAGTATAAAAAAACAATAAGCCAGTTGATATCCAGAACATGGGCATCTTAAAATAATTCATTACCCTGTCAGATGTAAATAACCACATAAAATACAAAAGGCAGCACAGCACAATTAATATACTACCCAGGCAAAATGAATAAATATTAAAATAATAAAAACCTTCAATGAATATAATATCACACAGGTAAAATAATATAAATAATATAAAAGCTAAGCTGGCAAAGCGTTTAAAAGACCTTCTTTCAAAAGCTTTAAAAAATAAGAGAAAATAAAACCCAAAATTTACGGGCAGGTAAATATTTAAAATTAAGTGATTACTTTTTTTAAAGTATTGCGAGTAAAAAGCAGCACCTGCATCTACTGCCAAAGTAAAAACCAGGAAATAAAAGAAAAGCCGCAACCATGCCGGGTGCAGCTTTTTATAAAAAAGAATAACAGTTAACAGACTTATTAAAGTGGGCATTAAGCCTATTAAAATTTTCATCATGGAGGGGTTGGGCAAGAAGGTGGGCATAATACTGTAAACTCTCCGCCGGCATCTGCGTAGGATGTGGGTTCTGCATTCGGGTCGCCGGTAACTGTTACATCCCTGAGTTGATCAACACTTGTTTCTGTTGTTGGGTTTTGCGTATCAACAGAATCTTTCGTTGCTACAAAAATTAAGTTGTGCAATCCATGATAATCATTTTTTGGATTGCTATGCGTGCTTTGGAAGTGGCACCCATAGTAAATTCTAAGCCCATCGGCATTGTTGGCATTTAACAGTTCCTCCAGCTCCTTTCGGCTCACCCAGGTAGAAGATGCTTCTTCTATCCATGGCCTGTCCGGGAATCTCTTTTTTAAATTTTCAGTTGAGGATTTACGAATTGTTTTTTCGTACTCATCTCTCATTCTCATAACAGTTTTTTTGGAAGTGGGTTGCATATTAATTGTTTTTTGGTGAAAAAAAAATTATGTACATCAATTTGTATACACTAACAGCCCAATATTGAGAAAATAAATTTAGAATGTATACGGGGAAATCACCCTAAATACAGGGGTTAAAAGGGGGTGTTTTACCGCAAACAACATTAAAAAAACGGGAATTTAATACTTGCCAAGCTAAAATAATTGATTGAATAAAGAAAAAAACACCCTAAAAAATACCCCAAAAAAGGGTGATTTTCCCGTATTGAATACTGCCTGCGTTTAAGAAGTTTGCAGTAACCTATACCCATTCTTTTATTCTTTAAAATATAAGAGAACAGTCGAAAATAAAAGCCGTTGCCATCTGCGAATCACATCTGCATTTTAAATGCACTAACCTCAACACCTGATCAAAAACTGCTGAGCCATCAGCACCGGGAAGCCGAAAACGGGAAACAGAGTAGGCATTTTTAAAACCAAAACTGAATGAATACGGGCCAGATAAAAGAAGCTACCTGTTCTTCTACTGGGTATGCTGAAAAATTTATGCAATTTATTAATGATACCTGCGATAAATATGAAATTAATACTTCCATACGCCAACTGTGTTTTCTTGCACAGGTAGGCCAAAGCGGCGGACTTTTTTATACTGAAGAACTGGCTAAAAAAGTTTAGCATTATGGATCTTGAAATGCCCGCAACCCCTACAGAATTGGTAAACCTTATTAAAGGCTTATATAAGCTGCCGGAAGACACATCAAAGAAAGCAATAAGCGCCTTAAAGGGCCAGTTGTATATTGATTTTCTTTTTATGCCCTGTGCTTATGGAGCTATCTTTTTATTATGCATGCTGGTATCGGCAAAAATGCAATGGCCTTTCGGGGTTAATGTGTTTATCATTCTTGCATGGCTGCAGGTGGTGCCCTGGCTTTGTGATATTATTGAAAATATTTACCTGCTGGGCAAAATAAAGCCTGATCCCGTTTTATCTGCCCCTTCTGTTCACAAAGCATATTTATGGATGGAGTATATAAAATGGGGCATTGCCTTAGGCTCAGCCATTGGTGCTGTTGCAGCCATTTGTTATTTCTGGCTTGCAGGGCATTATGATGTACACTCACTACGATACCTGGGAATAATTGCCGCAGAAATTATTTTATTCCTGCTGGCAGGAAAGATTTTTTTAAAAAAGAAAAAGGAAGAAGCATGATAAAAAAGTTGCAAATGCCAACAGCAATAAAATTTAAACACCTTGATAAAATGAAAAACAAACCTTACAACGAAGAAGATATACGCAGCTACTGCGGTTATTGCAAACAGCAGTTTGATGCAGAAATATACCTGTGCCCCAACTGCGGCAGTAACCTGGTAAACTATAATACAGGAATGCGCACCGAAGAATTTGCCGTGCAGGACAGGTGGGAGCGCCATAACAGGAATTTTAAAAGTGATAAGGATGGGAAAGATGGAGAAGCTTTAAAGAGTTGATTAAGCATAAAACAAATGGCGGTTTCCTTATGAATTTATTTTTTACAATCTCACTTCCTCTTCTCCCTTTGCTCCTCCAAAAACGCTTCAAACTGCTGCAGTGAAAAACTGCTTACATTATTTTCTTTGGTGAGTCCGCCTTTTTGTGCAGCCAGCACACCATATTTAATATTATTGTATTCATCAATAGAGTGTGCATCGGGATCAATTGAAATGAGCACACCTTTTTCCAAAGCAACATTTATCCATTGCCAGTCCATATCAAGCCGGCGTGGATGGGCATTCAGTTCTATTACCACATTGTGTTTGGCACAGGCATTAATAATGGTTTCATAATCTACAGGATAACCGCGGCGGCTCAGCAGCAGCCTGCCCGTCATGTGGCCAAGTATCGTTGTGTATGGATTTGCAATCGCATTCATCAAACGCATCATTGCTTTTTCCTGGTTCATTTTTAAATTGGAATGAACTGAGGTGATAACAAGATCGAAACTTGCCAACACACTATCATCATAGTCAAGGCTCCCGTCATTTAATATGTCGCTCTCAATACTTTTAAAGATCTTAAATGGTTTGTATTTTTCATTCAGATCATCAATAAGTTTATGCTGCAATATTATTTTGTCAGGATATAGACCACCTGCATAAAAAGCAGATTTGGAATGATCGCTTATCACTAAATATTCAAAACCTTTCTCAATGGCACCTTTTACCATCTGTTCAAGTGTATTACTTCCATCGCTCCAGTTGCTGTGTGAGTGGATAATGGCTTTAATATCCCGGGTTGTTATCACCTGCGGAAGTTGCCTGCCGAGCGCTTTATCTATTACATAAGGTTTCTCCCTGAGGTAAGGCGGTATCCATTCAATTTTGTTTACTGTAAAAATTTCTTCTTCTGCGCTGTATTGTTTTGCATCATCCCAACTGAATTTATTTTTCCATGCATTCATAAATTCCTCACTGCAGCTCGTTGCAAACAATTTTGTAAACAGCAGTGCAGAAGGCGTACAATAAAATTGCAGCAACAGGTTTTCAGGTCCTTTAATTTTTATTATGCTGTCATCAATTTCGGTTGTATATATTTCACTGTTGAATGCTTTTTCAATTTCAGCTACAGTTGCTCCTGTTACCCATTCCAGCTTATCTATAATTAACAGCTGCCGCCTGAAATCCCCGGTACAATAGAAAGTTTTTTGGGGAAACCATTCGGCAATTTTTTCTTCCCATGCAGCTGCATAGCTTTCTACCTGTGCATACAAATAGCTGCCTGCATTATTTAAATAAAATTCGATGGATTCACGAATGTTCTGCTGTGTTTTTGCGCCGAAGCCTTTGTAGTTTAATAAGCGGTTCTCAGTACAGGCATACAATAATTCCCCGATGGTTTCTACTTCAAGGTCCTTCCATATCGTTGCTATTTTTTTGGGCCCTAATCCTTTTATGCGAAGCATTTCCAAAATTCCGGGAGGTGTTTTTTCCAGATAATTATCCAGTTCGGAGATACGGCCGGTATCAATCACTTCCAGTATTTTTTTGCCAATGGTTTCGCCTATACCTTTTAGAGCAAAAATTTCATTGTTTGCCAGCGTTGATAATTCATCAGGGAATTTTTCAATATTAAAAGCTGCTGATGAGTATGATTTTGCTTTAAAGCTATTATCCCCATGTATGTCCATCAGTTTTGCAAGCAGGGAAAAATTATCTGCAATTTCATTATTGTTCATAAGTAATGTTGAGATGGTGAAGATAAAAGTTTCTTATAGACCGGGATAAGAAAGTGATAAAATTCGCAACCCATAAGGAGCGGAATTGCGGAAAGAGCGTATCTAATACCTGGCTTTTATTATAAAAATTGTCTTTGGGTTTGTATGAAAAAAACTGTTAATTGATTTATTTAAAATAATTATATTTGTGTACCATCATTCTTATAACTGCTGCTGTTCCTTAAAATATTCAATACTCCTTTAAAAGTTAACTCACATTCTTAACTAATGAGAAAGTTATTAATAGTTGACGACAACACTGATTTGCTTTTTGCAATCCAAAGGCTTTTATCTTTTTATGATTTTACAGTACGAACAGTAACGGATAGTAAAGCTTGTATGCAGGAGTTTAAATCATTTATGCCCGAGATTGTGATAATAGATGTGTTATTAAGTGGAGAAGACGGCAGGCAATTATGTAAAGCATTAAGAGAAAATCCATACAACAAAGAAGTCACTTTAATCTTATTCTCTGCTTCTCCCAAATGCCTGGAAAACTTCCATGAATGTAATGCAGACGGTGTTATAGAAAAACCTTTTGGAATAAAAGACTTACTTGAAAAGATAGAAGCTGCAGTGCAATGCCGTAAAAAATCTCTTGCTGGCAGAAGCGGCATCTGATTTTCTTTAGCCACCATTTAATCCACAAAAAAAATGTAACAAGTATAAATGCATTTCTGCAGGTTTTACTACAGATGCATCCTGAATTAAAAGATAACCGCAACTGGTTTGTTCCGGCCTCGTTTGCTGAAAGCATCTAATAAGCAAAATTTTTAGCACATAATCTATTAAACAGGCCGTAACAAAGACTTTAATCGGTATCTTCGTTTAAATAATATCATTACATATTTATGGCCAGATCGCAGGAAACATTTAGTAAAAAAGAAAACGAAAAAAAGAGATTAAAAAAGAAACAGTACAAACAGGAAAAGAGAGAAGAACGTATAGCTAATTCCAGCAATGGGAAAAGTTTGGATGATATGATGGCTTATATTGATGAAGATGGTAATCTTTCTTCCACCCCGCCCGATCCACGCAGAAAAAAAATAGTGAAGAGTGAAGTCTTGCTGATTAGCACTCCCATACAAACTCCAGTTGATCCTGCTGATCTTTTACGGTCAGGAACGGTAACTCACTTTAATGATTCATATGGCTA
>JAQBNL010000080.1 GCA_028288585.1 Chitinophagaceae bacterium
AAAATGAATTATTAAAAATGCTTTGTGAGTATAAGAACGACCTGTTACCAAGAGATGCAGCGCTGAAAAAAATATGGGGCAGCGATACTTACTTTAATGGCCGCAGCATGGATGTTTACATTGCCAAGCTTCGCAAGTATTTAAAAGATGACCCTACTATCGAGATCGTAAATATTCATGGAAATGGATTTAGGTTGGTAGTGCAGGAATAATTGTCTGAACTGGGATTTTTGGGATTAAAGGATTAATGGGATAAGGACTACAACTTTCTCATTCCTTATTTTTTATTTCTTATTCCTTATTTATTTCGTATTTAACACCTCAGGAAAACAACAGCGGCGTTCCCCCGCTTCCGTAAGGTTTTTTACCAAGATGCTCATAAGCTTTTGGAGTAACTTCCCTGCCACGGGGTGTTCGCATTAAAAATCCTTCCTGTATTAAAAAAGGCTCATACACTTCTTCCAGTGTGCCTGTTTCTTCTCCTACAGCAGTGGCAATAGTGGTTATACCAACTGGGCCTCCTTTAAATTTTTCTATTATACAACTAAGAATCCTGTTGTCCATTTCATCCAAACCATGCTCATCTACATTAAGCGCTTTTAATGCATGTTGTGTTATGGCAAGATCGATAATCCCATTGCCCAGCACTTGGGCAAAATCTCTTACTCTTCTTAATAACCCGTTGGCAATGCGTGGTGTGCCGCGGCTTCTCCCTGAAATTTCTGTTGCCGCATCGCTGGTTATTTTTGTATTTAGAATTGCAGCAGATCGTAAAATTATTTTTTGCAGCGTAACAGCATCATAATATTCTAATCTTGATTTGATACCAAAACGGGAAAGTAATGGTGCAGTAAGCAAACCACTTCTTGTTGTGGCGCCAATTAATGTAAATGGATTTAAATTTATCTGTACACTTCTTGCATTCGGGCCTGTATCGATCATTATATCAATCCGGTAATCTTCCATTGCAGCATACAAATATTCTTCTACTACATTACTCAACCGGTGTATCTCATCAATAAACAAAACATCATTGGCCTCAAGATTTGTAAGAAGCCCTGCAAGGTCACCAGGTTTTTCAATAACAGGCCCGCTGGTTTCTTTAATATTTACACCTAATTCATTGGCAACAATACGGCTCAAAGTTGTTTTTCCTAAACCGGGAGGTCCATGAAAGAGCACATGATCCAATGCCTCTCCTCTCATCTTTGCAGCCTTTATAAATATGCGAAGGTTCTCAATTATCTGGGCCTGCCCGGAAAACTCTTCAATAACCGCCGGGCGGATATTATTCTCAAATTCTTTGTCCGCAGCAGTTAATAATTCCTTTGCGGTATTTAAATTTTGATTGGGCATTTATTTATCTTTATCAGCTTTGTAAAACTAAACATTAAAACTAAAATCATTTAAAATGAAAATCGGAATCCTGGGTACCGGTATCGTTGGTAATACTTTGGGTACCGCACTTATTGCAAAAGGACATGAAGTAAAAATGGGAAGCCGTGATGCAATCAATGAAAAAGCTGCGGAGTTTACAAAAGC
The DNA here is from genome assembly GCA_028288585.1 of Chitinophagaceae bacterium. Classification (GTDB taxonomy): domain Bacteria; phylum Bacteroidota; class Bacteroidia; order Chitinophagales; family Chitinophagaceae; genus Ginsengibacter. Next base: position 1,543 of record JAQBNL010000080.1, read on the forward strand.
AAATGGTAAAAATGCTTCGCAGGGAACTTTTGAAGATACTGCCCAATTTGGAGATATCATTTTCAATTGTACAAAAGGTGAGCATTCGATGGAAGCAATTAAGTTGGCAGGGGAGCAAAATCTTACAGGAAAAATTTTAGTGGATGTTGCCAATCCCCTTGATTTCTCAAAAGGTATGCCGCCAACTTTATCATTGGTTAATGATACTTCTCTTGGCGAAACCATACAGGCTGCATTTCCCGAAACCAAAGTGGTTAAAACATTAAATACTTTAAACTGTACATTGATGGTTGATGCTAACAAGCTTGCCAATGGTGATCATAATATATTTATTTGCGGCAATGATGAAAGTGCAAAGCAAAAAGTAAAAGAATTATTGCATGATAACTTTAACTGGAAGGCAGAAAACATTATTGACCTGGGCGATATAACCAATTCACGAGGTACCGAGCAGTTATTACCCATCTGGATAAGATTATGGGGAGCATTGGGCACTGCTGATTTTAATTTTAAGATAGTACGATAAGGGAATACTTTAATTTACATTTACCAAACAAAACTCAACCTTTCAGCAGCACATTTCACCATTAATCAAATGCCGCTGCTTATTAGCCTTATAACAAAGTAATTTTGAAATCTTGAAACTGAACCTAAGATATTGGACGTGCCAGATAGCCGGCTGGGGTGGCTGGACGATGATAAACCTGTTTTTCGTTTATTTGTTCGCCCATGATATATATTTAAAACCGCCTGAAAAAAGCAGGATCTTCCTGATAGATCTTTTTATAGAATTTGCCTGGGCAATCCTGGCAACTCATTTATTGCGATTTGTATTAAAAAAGATCCAATGGATGCGCCTGCCTTCTAAAAAAATAATAATGGTTTTTATTTTAGGCGTTTGCTTAACCGGTCTCCTCTCCTATTATGGACCTAAAACAACTGCAAAACTGGCAAATACATCATTGATTGAGTATGAAAAACATGAGGATCTTAAAAAAGCAATAAAAAAAGAACAACAATTAAATGTAGCCGGTACTGATTATTATTTAAACACAGACAACTTACAACAACAGGACAGTGTAAAAACAAATTATGCAGCAGCAGCTCTATCTATAAAAAAAGGAACAGGCTGGTATAGAAATAAAAATGGTGAATGGCAATATGAAGACCAACGCACAAAAGGCAGGTTTTGGTGGGAGATAATTTTCACATTTATATTAGTGGCATTATGGCTTTTGTTATATATGGTTTGGCATTTTGTTGAAAAAAATCGTAATGATCAATTAGACAGGCTAACACTTGAAAAAACAGTAAAGGAACTGGAAGTAAAAACCATAAAGTCTCACATAAATCCCCACTTTATTTTCAACTCATTAAATAGCATAAGAGCTTTGGTTGATGAAAATCCGGAACGGGCAAGAAGGGCCATCACTGAGCTTTCCAATATTTTACGAAGCAGTATGCAGGTAGAAAAAATGGAAACGGTACCGTTACATAAAGAGCTTGACATTGTAAAAGATTATCTTGCTTTGGAGCAAATGCGTTTTGAGGAAAGATTAAAAGTTGAATTGCAGATTGATGAGGATACATTGGAACAACCGGTACCTCCCATGATGCTGCAGACACTGGTGGAAAATGCCATTAAACATGGAATAAGTAAAAGCATCAATGGCGGGTTTGTAAAAATCTGTTCTGATTTCATTAATGATAATCATGAACTGGTTGTACAAAATTCAGGACAATTAAATGGCGAAATAAATGAAGATGGATTTGGAATAAAATCTACACAGGATCGCCTGAGGTTTCTTTACCAGGGCAAAGCCCGTTTTGAAATTAAAAATGTGAATGGCAATATGGTGGAAAGCAAAATAATTATGCCGGTTAATTATTAAATAGTGAGTTGCCAGTTGCGATTGTGACTCACTACTGGCAACTCACAACTCACAATAAAAATCTTTGTATGAAAGCTATTATTATTGATGATGAGCGTTTAGCAAGAAATGAGTTAAAAAAACTTTTACAGGAATTTCCTGAAGTAGAAGTAATTGCAGAAGCTGCTAATGCCAATGAAGGCATTGATAAAATAGAAAGCCTTAGCCCTGACCTGGTTTTTTTAGATATACAAATGCCGGGAAAAACAGGCTTCGATATGCTCACAGAACTGGAAAGAGCACCGCACGTAATTTTTGTAACAGCCTACGATGAATATGCCTTAAAAGCTTTTGAAGTAAATGCATTGGATTATTTAATGAAGCCTGTTGAACCTAAACGGCTTGCTGATGCATTAATGAAAGTGAAGCAAAAAGATGAGGAAGAAGAATTTTCTTCTGCAAATATAAGAACCGGTTTACTGAGTGAGCATGACCAGGTATTTGTGAAAGATGGTGAGCGCTGCTGGTTTGTAAAGCTTTCCGAGGTTCGTCTTTTTGAAAGCGTTGGTAATTATGCAAAAGTGTTCTTCGCAGGTCACAAACCACTTATTTTAAAATCTCTTAATTCACTGGAAGAAAGATTAGATGATAAAGTTTTTTTCAGAGCTAACCGCAAACACATTGTAAACATGAGGATGATAGAAAAAATAGAGCCTTACTTTAATGGGGGATTATTATTAGAATTACATGGAGGCGAAAAAGTGGAAGTAAGCCGCAGGCAGGCAGTTAAGTTTAAAGAGATGATGAGCCTGTGAACTTTTCCGATGGTTTACTAAACCCTTACTAATACTGAATGAACAGCCGCAGCCATTTCTGCAATAAGGCTTTCATCTTTTTCAATAGCATTCCCTACCACAATCACGTCTGCTCCTGCTTTACAATCCAGGTAAGCTTTTTCAGGATCAGTAATACCACCCCCGATAATTAAAGGAACCGAAATAGATTGTGAAACTTTTTCTATCATGCTTTCAGTTATGGGCCTTTTAGCGCCACTGCCGGAATCCATATAAATTATTTTCATGCCCAACATTTCACCGGCCATTGCTGTACACATGGCAATCTCATCTTTATCTGAGGGTAAAGGCGCTGCACCGGAAATATAAGAAACTGTTGTAGGAGCTCCCCCGTCAATTACTATGTACCCTGTGCTCATAATCTCCAGCCCGCTGTTCTTTACAACCGGCGCACTAATAACGTGCTGCCCAATCAATAACTCGGGATTACGGCCACTAATGAGTGATAGGTATAATAATGCATCAGCGTATTTTGAAACCTGTGAAGGGCTTCCGGGAAATAGTACAACCGGAATATTACACGATCTTTTAATGTACTGCACGCACTCATCTAAATAATTGGAAATAACCAGGCTGCCTCCTGCCAAAAAATAATCAACCTTTGCCGTTACTGCAAGATCGATAAGGCTCTGCATTTTTCCATCATTTACTTTATCAGGATCAATTAATACAGCAAACGACTTTTTACCATGCCGTTTTTTCTCAATCAATGAATTATATATCCTGTTTACCATGCTTTCCTGATTAGTATATGCAAAAATGTAAAAATTTTCCGTCTTATTAAAATTAACGCAAATAATATTACTAAGGCTCACCGTCAGTAAATACTTGATTAACTTTAGAAAATGATAAATGTTTTAAAAGAAATAAAGTTTAAAACAGCAAGAAGCGGTGGCAGTGGCGGCCAAAATGTGAATAAAGTAGAAACTATGGTAGAAGGTTATTTTAACGTGCAGGGTTCACAATTACTTTCGCCGGAACAAAAAGACCTTGTAACAATAAAACTTGCCAATAAAATAACTGATGAAGGCTTTTTACTGGTAAAAAGCCAAACAGAACGTTCGCAGCTTGGCAATAAAGAAGAGGTTATAAGAAAGATAAATACATTGATAAATCATGCGTTAATTAAGCCTAAAAAAAGAAAGCCTACCAAACCATCCAAAGCAGCTAAAGAAAAAAGAATAGAGTCTAAAAAAAAGAAAGGCGAAATAAAACAGGCCCGTAAAAAAGTAAATTATTAATGCTGCGAAAAAAATCTCATATTTTATTAATCGTTGTCATAAGTGTTACCTCTTCAGTTTTTATTTTGGATGCCTGCAAAAAAAAAGATGTATTAATCACCACACCTTTACAATTTAAGATACCTGCAGGCTGGCCGCAACCAACGGAATACTTTGTTAATAACCCCGTAAATGAAGAAACTTTCCAGATAGGAAGAAAATTATTTTATGAGGGCAAATTGAGTAAGGATGGTAATTTCCCATGTGCTTCATGCCACCAGCCATTTGCCTCTTACACAACTTTTCAACACGATAGAAGTCATGGCTATAATCATTCTCATACCTTACGAAATGCACCGGGGTTATTAAACGTTGCATGGCTTAATGAACTTTTTTGGGATGGAAGCCAGGATCATTTGTATGTTTCTTTAACACACATTACAAGGCCGGATGAAATGGCTGAAAACATGGATACTGTTCTGCAAAAATTAAGGAATGATACATCGTATATAAGAATGTTCAGGGCAGCTTTTGGTGATAATAAAATTACCGGCCTTCGTTTGCTGAAAGCGTTGGAGCAATTTGTTGCTTTTATAATTACTGATAATTCAAAATATGATAAAGTGATGAGAGGAGAAACAACATTTACTCCGGCTGAAGAAAATGGATACACAATTTTTAAATCTAAATGTGCAGTATGCCATAAAGAACCGTTGTTTACTGATAATTCATTTAGAAATATTGGTTTACCTATCGATCCCGTTTTAAAAGATTATGGAAGGATGAGGGTAACGGGCGATAAAAATGATTCTTTAAAATTCAGGGTGCCGGGTCTGCGCAATGTTATGCTTACCTCCTATTATGCACATGACGGAAGATTTTCTGATGTAGGACAAATGTTGCTTCATTATGCAGGAGGAGTACAACACGGACCCACATTGGATCCTTTACTGGTAAACGGAATTCCCCTTACTGCAAATGAAATGAGTTATCTAATCTCTTTTATGTCAGCCTTAACTGATGCCTCTGTTACAACCAATCCCCGCTTTTTAAAGCCTTAATTTTTTTGTCTTGATTTAATAGTCTCAAAAAGTTGTCTTTGCTTTTCTATCTCTGCCTGCTGGTCTTTTTGTGCTTTTAAATTATCTTCTATCTGCTGCTCCAGTTTCTTTTTTTTCTTTTGAAGATCATCAGCATCATCCTGTAATGATTTGTATTTTTTCTCAGCCTTGGTTACAGCATCCTGCTGTGCATTAACCTGTTGCTGAAAATCATAAGCTGTTATGGCAGGTAATAAATTATTAAGAAAGTTTTTTGCATTATTAATAGCCAGGCTGTCAGAAACATCGCTTATAAAATTTTCATTTCCCGAAGAGATCAACATGCTCAGCACAGTATTGTCTTTATCTTTCCTGCTTCTTTTGTCTGCCTTAAAATAAAGATCATATGGCCGGCCGCCTAATTCAGGTAATACAACACCTTTATAAACTGTATAACCTTTGTTGTCTTTACCCTTATACCCCATCTTGCCAAGCTTATCTTCAATAGCATCGCTTACCGTTTTATCAGAGAAAGAAAATTCATTTTGAATTGCAGGCCTTTGGGCATCTTTAAAATCAATAAAAACATAATGTGCCTGGCAATAAACTGTAATATTAAAAAAGAGAATTGCGATTAGTGTATACATTAATTTTTTCATGGTTAAGTGCTTTTACTAAAGATACACTAAACTTAAAAAACCTACAGGCATTGACAGAGTAGCTAATTAAAAATTATACAACTAAATTTGAGTTCTTAAAAAAGGAAAATTGAGCAGCATTAAAAAGTTAGCAGGGCAAACAGTTTGGTATGGAGCAAGTTCTATCGCTGCACGGTTTTTAAATTATCTTCTCACTCCCTATCTAACAGGCGTATTAGCTGTTTCAGGCTATGGTGAGATGAGCCTTGTATATGCTGCTATCCCTTTTTTAAACGTGATTTTTACCTATGGTATTGAAACTGCTTACTTCCGTTTCTCACATAAAGAGGGTTTTAAAAAAGATATTTACAGTACTTCTTCCATTTCTATTTTCATCAGCACTATTCTTTTAACTGCACTTTTATTACTATCCCACACTTCTGTAGCGCATTGGTTAAGATTAGATAATCATCCGGAGTTTATTACCTACAGCGCATTGATAATTGCGCTTGACACATTAGCCACTCTTCCCTTTGCAAGACTTAGACAGGAGGGCCGCCCCAGGAAGTTTGCATTGATAAGAATAGTTAGTATTCTTATCACCATTGGTTTAACTTATTTCTTTATTTCTGTTTGCCCTAAGATAGTTGCTGATAACCCTTCGGGTTTGATGGCAAAATATTATATAAAAAATTATGGAGTAGGCTATGTTATTATTGCTAACCTTATTGGCTCATTTATCACGTTACTTTTATTATCAAAAGAGTTGTTTGCTTTTAAATGGAAGTTTAATACCACGGTATGGAAACAAATAATGATCTATTCATTGCCCTTAATAATTGCCGGCTTTGGCGGAATGATAAATGAAACTTTTGACAGGATAATGCTGGGGTGGTGGGCACCTGTTCACTCAGTTGAAGCTGCAAAAAATGAAGTAGCCATTTACAGTGGCTGTTATAAGCTTTCTATTTTGATAAGCCTTTTTATACAGGCATTCCGTATGGGGGCAGAGCCATTTTTCTTTAAACAATCAGAAGGAGAAAATCCACAGAGAACCTATGCACGTGTGATGAAATTTTTTGTTATCACTATTACAGTTATGTTTTTAGTGGTAGCGCTTTATTTAGATATATGGAAATATTTTCTCAGTAAAAAAGCATATTGGCAAGGCCTTAAAGTAGTGCCTATACTGCTTTTGGCAAATATCTTCCTCGGCATTTATTATAACCTCTCTATATGGTATAAGCTCACGCATAAAACTATTTCGGGTGCATACATTACCATAATAGGAGCTGTGATCACCTTAGTTATTAATTATATTTTCATTCCATATTACAGTTACATGGCTTGTGCCTGGGCCACATTTTTTTGCTATGGAAGCATGATGGTCATTTCGTTTTTATGGGGGCAAAAAGCATATCGCATTCCTTACGCATGGAAAAAATTATGTGTATATATTATCATAGTAGTACTCTTATTTTTTGTACATCGTACAGTTATTCATTTCTTTAATATGCGTTCGGTAAATTTTACGGCAGCAACTTTTTTATTACTTATTTACCTGTGGTTTATTATTACGGTTGAAAGAAAAGAATTTAAAAAGTTACCGGTTATCGGCAGGTTTTTTTAAGAGTAAAATATTTTTATTCTGTAAATTATATACGGTGAATCCTGAACTAAACAATGAAAAGATTTCTGAAAAAAATATTAGGACCGTTTTTAACCAGGCTTGCATCAAAAGCTTCTTCGCCAGAAAGAAAAAATGTATTCAGCTCCTTAAGCAGGCTGCTGCGTTACATTGAAAAAAATTCCGGCAAAAAGGGAATAGTACTTGAAGTTGATTTTGAAAATGATAAATTTATAATCTTCAGCGATCATCATAAAGGAAATAAAGACCAGGGAGACGATTTTGCCAACAACGAACCCAATTATTTAGCAGCGCTGGATTATTACCTGCTTAATAAATTCACTTATATAAACCTTGGCGATGCAGAAGAATTATGGAAATATGCACCAAAGGAAGTTATCTCTAAAAATATGACGGCTTTAAAATCTGAAGCAAAATTTCAACAGGAAAATAAATATCACAAAACATTCGGCAACCACGATCTCACCTGGAAAAACAAACTGGATGTAGATATATGGTTTAAAAATATTTTCAGTTTGCCTTTGCCGGTGTGGGAAGGCATTCTCTTAAAAACTGTGATAGGCAAAAAGCCGCTTTCTATCTTCTTAACCCACGGCCACCAGGGAGATAAAATGAGTGATAACAATGCTTTCAGCACATGGATGGTGGCGCATATCTGGCGGCCATTGCAGAGATACCTGCAACTAAATGTGAATACACCTGCCAAAGATTATACACTCAGGGATAAGCATAATATTATGATGCATGAATGGAGCAGCCGCAGGGAAAATCTTCTTCTCATAACAGGGCATACCCATAAACCTGTTTTTGCATCAGGCCTATACTCTGACCATCCCAACAATACTATAAATGAAAGCAAAATTGCTGTTGCCAGCACCCTCAGTAAAGTAAAGCCATCTTATTTCAACAGTGGCTGCTGCTGCTATAACGACGGGAATATTACCGGCATTGAGATTGCCGGGGGGAAGATATCACTGGTGAAATGGTTTTTAGAAAATAATGTTTCGCACCGGACAGTATTGGAAGAAAAAAGTCTAAGTGAATTAATGGCTGACCTTTAAATATTTCAGATTTTTTTTGATTTTTTAAAATATTCTCTCCTGTCATCCGTCTAACCTATAAATGAAGGAGGCTCTGAGCATACCAGCACTAATGAATGAGAAAAAAAATATCAGTCACATTGTAGCTGAATTCAGTAACCGCTTATTTGGTTTTATAAAAAACCGGGTTGCCACTACAGAAGATGCTGAAGATATCCTGCAGGATGTGTTTTACCAGCTTGCCGGTAACACCTCGCCTATTGAACAATTAAGTGCGTGGCTGTTTACTACAGCAAGAAATAAAATAACTGATAACTACAGGAAAAAGAAAACTGAGCTTTTGGATGATATTTTTTCTTCTTCCGGTGAAGAGGATATTGAATGGGAAGAAATTTTATTTACTGCAAAGGGGGATGCAGAAACTGAATATTTAAGGAATATTTTCTGGACAACACTAAATGAAGCGCTGGATGAATTACCGGCTGAACAAAAAGAAGTATTTATAGCACATGAGCTGGATGATATCCCTTTTGAGAAAATATCAAAGCAAATGAATGTGCCTGTAGCCACTCTCATTTCAAGAAAACGTTATGCCGTATTACATCTTAGGGAAAGACTTGAAACTTTAAAAAACGAATTATTAAATTTTTAAAAATATTTTATGCACAACAACAAATACAGATGGAGTAAAGGATTTATATTCTTTATAATATTTCTTCCTGCCGTTTTTTTTATGGGCTTTGTAGTAATGTTTTTATGGAATCATATTTTGCCGGATGCAATTCATGCTAATGCCATTACTTATTGGCAGGGGTTAGGTCTTTTGTTCCTGAGTAAAATATTATTCGGAAGTTTTAATAAAAGACACTGGGGAAGTGAAAGAAGAATGCATGCAATGAAGGAAAGATTTGCAAACATGACTCCCGAGGAAAAGGAAAAGTTTAAAGCTGAATGGAAAGACCGCTGCAACCGGTGGAGAAGAAAAGATGATATACCAACATCGTTTGCTGAATAATTATAAAACTACAATTATGGAAGTGCTGGTTTTTAAAACGAACATCCGCTACAGGAAACATATAAATGCAATAGAGCCTCATATTGCCAGGCAGTCAGGCATAATTAAGTGGAATGTAGACCTGAAAGATTCCGATAAAATATTACGGATAGAAGCTATTGATCTTCATCCTGCAAAAATTGAAAGCCTGGTAAAAAGTGCAGGTTATACATGTGAAGAGCTGAGAGATTAATTCACTTCAAATAAAAGGAATTGTGTTTTTTGTTCTTTAGCAAAATTATTGTCGCTTACAAAAATTAATGTATGATGCCCATTAGGCAGGTCAGGACCAAATGTTACACCTTCAATATTATCAATATAAATTCCCAGGTCATCCATATTTATTAAAAGTTTTTTTGCTGCAGGATATTTAAAAGATTGCTCCCGCAGAGATTTTAATTCTGAAATGTTGGATGCGTTGGAGAGATCGGTAATATATACTCGAATTGTACAGGCTTGTATACCGGTGGAGAATGAACGCTCAATTATGAGCAACTTATTTTTACCAATGGAAAGTATATCAGGAATGCCATTGATCATAAATTCATTTGCAGGTTTTGGAGCATGGGCAACAGGTTCTAAAAGATAGGCATATTGCTTTTCAGGTAAACGGGTAGCTGCATCATACTTTATAATTCTCGTATATGCTGCAGACTGCTGTAAACCGGCACGGGGGCCATCTTCATACAAAGGCTCTTCAACGCTTATGTACATTGTTTTAAAATTATCAGCATAAGCCAGTCCTTCAAATACACTGTTTTGCCTTAATCCCTTTTCTGTTGCATACATCCTTGTTTGAAGCGGTAATGGAAAAGTGTCAATATATTTTCCTTCTTTATTTATGATAGTGATGGCAGGTTGCTCAAGTATCGTTTCATTTTTAACTATCCGTTCTCCTTCACTTGTCCATACAAGTTTATCCGTAACAGGATTATATCTCATTGCTTCAGGATCAGGCGAGTGAGCAGGGTCTTTTTTCCTGTCAGGATAAGGAGTTCCATCTGGCTGTAATAAGGTAGTAACATTTACAAATTCAACATTGCTGATACCATTTTCTGTAAAACTTATTTTTGCTGTATAAAATCTTGCAGGATTAATTTGTGAGCGATCATCACAGATAAGATAGTAAAGCCTGCTTTTAGGATCATAGTCAATTCCTGAAAGCCCGCCAATAGAAGTTCCTTTAAAAGATTGATTGTATGGAACAATATATTCACCAAGATATTTTAAAGAATTTATGGCAACCGGTTTTGTAATTCCATAATGTGTAACAGAACAGGAATTAAACAGTATAACGATGATAAAAGCGGCAAAAAATGTTTTTCTCATAAGAAAAATTAAGGTGCGAATTTAAGTGAATCTGCTTATCAAATGTGTTTGAAATAGGTTAGATGCAAGGCTTATTTTATCTTTGCCATTCATCCCTGTTGAAAAACAGTAAATACTTTCATGTATGAGTCAGCAACCTTTCAAAAAGTTTGTAGTTAAAAAAAATAATGCTGCGATAAAAGAAAAATTTAAGCAGGAAAAAAAAGTAGCCAAAAAAACCCGGGCAGAAGCTATTAATAAAAGATTTGAAGAAAAAAGAGCTTTAAGAAACCAGGGCTATGCTCCTAACGCACAGGTTCCGGTACAGCGTGAGCCTGATAAAAGACAGAAATATCCGCAGGGAAATAAGAAATTAGAAACTAGAAATAAGAAAGGTGAAAGTACTGCTCAACCAACTACCAACTACAAACCACAAACCACAAACTTTAAAGCGCCTCAAACCGGGAATGCAAAAGATGTTTCTTTTGCTGAAATGCCTTTAAATAAATTTATTGCGCATTGCGGAGTTGGCTCACGAAGAGATGCAGTGCCTTTAATAAAAGAAGGGAAGATAACAGTGAATGGCAATGTTGTTACAGAGCCGGGATTTAAAGTAACAGATAAAGATGTAATAATGTTCAATGGCAAAAAGTTGTTTGTCACAAAAAACATGGTATACATTCTTTTAAATAAGCCGAAAGATTACATAACCACAACCGACGATCCGCAGGGAAGAAAAACAGTGCTGCAATTAATTAAACACGCTACTACAGAGAGAATATACCCAATAGGCAGGCTGGATAGAAATACATCCGGGGTTTTATTATTCACCAATGATGGTGAGCTTACGCAAAGGCTTACTCACCCCAGCTATAATGTAAAAAAAGTGTATGAAGTAAAACTGGATAAACCAGTTACCAAAGCGCATTTTGATAAGATAGTAAATGGCATAAAGCTGGAAGATGGCGAGATACATGCAGATGCTTTAGCCTATGCAGATTCTAACGATAAAGCAATAATAGGAATTGAAATTCATAGTGGCCGCAACCGTATTGTACGCAGAATTTTTGAGCATTTTGGTTACGATGTAAAAGCGCTTGATCGGGTTATGTATGCAAGTCTTACTAAAAAAAATGTGGAAAGAGGAAAGTGGCGTTATTTAAGTGAGAAGGAAATCCGCTTGCTTAAATACAGCGCTCCATCCCGGCTTAATCCCAATGAAAAAGGGAAAGAAAAAACTTTCCAAAAAGAAAATATTGACCTTTTAGGTGAGTAGAAATAATACATATTTAATGGAAAACTTTTTTGAAAAAAATATTACTGAAACTTCCTTCCGCAGAACTACGGGAAAATTAGAAATAGTTTTTGAAAATGAAAATTTTGTTGCTGTAAACAAACCTCCAGGCTTATTAACCATACCCGACAGGCATGATGAAACAATCAATTCATTGTATAAAACATTGCAGCAACAGTATGAAAAGATATTTATTGTTCACCGCCTTGATAAGGAGACAAGCGGAATAATTTTATTTGCTAAAGATGAGGTAACACATAAATTTCTTTCGCAATTATTTGAACAAAGAAATGTAGAGAAATATTACCAGGGAATAATACAGGGCACACTTCAAAATAAAAAAGGAACAATCGAAGAACCCATTATGGAACACCCGTCAGGCAAAGGAATGATGGTGCATGCTAAAGGTAAACCATCAGTAACGGAATATGAAGTGCTGGAAGAATATGGGGTTTATTCTTTGGTTCAATTCCGCATACAAACAGGCAGAACACACCAGATACGTGTTCACATGAAACACCTCGGCCATCCAATTGCATGTGATGAATTATATGGAGATGCAAAACCAATTTTACTTTCTTCTTTTAAAAAGAAATTTAAACTCAGTAAGCATGATGAGGAAGAAAGACCTCTATTAAGCAGGCTGGCATTACATTCTTATGAATTAAAATTTAAAGACCAGGATAATAAAGCGTTTGATTTAAAAGCGGAATTACCAAAAGATATGAGGGCGTTATTACAACAATTAAAAAAGAACAGGAGCTAATGAAAAAACAAATCTGCATACTGCTGTTACTTCTTATATCAACATCAGCTTTTACGCAGACAGTATTCCCCGGCTTATCTGAAGCTCAAAAACAAAAATTATTAAACACTAAAATTCCTGTTCCATTGCCCACATGGGTACCTAAAGGGTTTGTTGTGACAAACATTATAGCAAAAACAGGTAAATCTTTTAAAATAGAAAATAAAGTTCTCACCATTACTTATGATAAGAAATTAGACAATGGATCCTTGCAATTTACTGTGGAAGCAGGCTTTGAAGGAATTGGAGACATGCCTTACAACAACTCTGAAATAATAAAAAGTAAAGTTGGTAATATCTATCTCTATTATGAGCCAATTGAAGAAGACATTGATGGCAGGAAATTAATACATCCGGGATTTATCCAAACAGAATGGTTCGACATAAAAAACCTAGCTTTTAATGTATCATTCAGTTATCAAAATGATAATAAAAGGATAAACAGGACAAATCCTAAAATAAGCAAAGGTGATGCAAAGAAAATTTTGCAATCAATGCAGGTACTTAAATAATATTTGTCACTCTCAATAAAACTTAATCTTCTTATTCAATCCTCTCCATTTCTTCCCCTTCGGGAGAGATAGAGGCGCCGTTTTTATTTATTCGGCTGAGGCGTATACCTCAAATACGGCTTCACAATATTTAATCCTTTAGGGAATTTTTTCTGGGCATCTTCAGTACTTACCGCAGGCACTACAATTACATCTTCACCTTCTTTCCAGTCCGCAGGCGTAGCTACACTGTATTTTGCAGTAAGCTGTAACGAATCTATCACCCGTAAAACCTCATGAAAATTTCGTCCTGTTGATGCAGGATAAGTGATCATTAACTTTACTTTTTTATCAGGACCAATTACAAATAAAGAACGAACAGTAAAAGTTTCTGATGCGTTTGGATGGATCATTCCATACAGGTTAGAAACAGTCCTGTCCTCATCAGCTATTATCGGGAAATCAACTGTACAATTCTGTGTTTCATTAATATCGTTTCTCCAGCCCATGTGTTTCTCCAGCGGATCAACACTTACTGCCAGCACTTTTACATTTCTCTTTGCAAACTCTTCTTTTAGCAATGCCGTTCTTCCTAATTCCGTTGTGCAAACGGGAGTATAATCTGCAGGATGCGAAAACAAAACGCCCCAGCTATCTCCAAGGAATTCATAAAAGTTTATTTCACCCTCAGTTGTTTTTGCTGTAAAGTCGGGAGCAACATCCCCTAAACGTAAACTCATAAAATAATAATTTAAAATTTATGCTAAGATATTAATATCCTACCAAATTAGTAGAATAATGTTTTAAATTTGTCAAAACAGAAAAAGTTTTATCTTATCCTCTCATTTCACAGTAGTCAATAACGATGCTTTCTAAAAAAACGCAATATGCATTCAGGGCGCTAACTGACCTTGCAGAAAATTATGGCAAAGGGCCGATCCATATCTGTGATATTGCCAGCAGGAAAAATATACCATTGAAATTTTTAGAGAATATTCTGAATGAACTTAAAAAGTCAGACTTTTTAGAAAGCAAAAAGGGTAAAGGAGGCGGTTATGTTTTAAAACATTCTCCTAAAAAAATAAATCTTGCAGCCGTTATAAGGATAATCAACGGCCCCATTGCTTTACTGCCCTGTGTGAGCCTGAACTTTTACAGGAGATGCGAAGATTGCAATGAAGAGAACTGCGGATTACGAAGAGTTATGGCGATGACGAGAGATGCAACATTAAAGATCCTGGAAAAGAAAACACTCCAGGATATTCTTAGTGGAGAGCGTTTGATTATTTAAATTTTCCTGCGGCTCTTGATACACTTGTTTTACCAAAACGGTTTTTTACATCATCTATGGCTTTATACAAGCCTGCTTTTTTTTCTGTATTATTGAAAAGATTTGTTTGCACCGCATTATTGGTTAGTTCGCTTAAACGTACGCCCAGTAAGCGAACCGGGGTACCCTTTTTATATAATTTATGAAAGAGATCTTTTACTACCGGTATCATTTCATCTTCTGCAGCAGTATAAGGAATAGTTGTTTGGCGTGAGGTTGTCTCAAAATCAGGATAGCGGATCTTCACTGCAATACAGCCGGCAACTTTTTCTTCCTGCCGTAATTCGTAAGCAATTTTTTCAGTCATCCTCACTATTTCACTCATCAAAAATTTTATATCCGAAATATTTTCATCAAATGTATTTTCTGTAGAAATAGATTTTGCTTCATGATACAGAGCAACTTTTGAAGTATGAATTCCTTGTGCTTTATTCCAGAGATCTACTCCCCATTTACCTAACCTGTTTTCCAGTTCATCAGCAGTGCTTTTATGAATATCAGCAATGAGATTTATTCCCATGTGTTTTAAAACCTGTTCGGTTTGCTCTCCAACGCCGGGAATTTTATTTACATCAAGCGGCGCTAAAAATTCTTTTTCTCTTCCGAAAGCGACCTGCAGGTAACCATTGGGTTTTGCTTCGTTGGTTGCCATTTTAGCCACCATTTTATTGTTGGCTAATCCAAATGAAATGGGCAAACCCGTTTCATTTATTATTTGCCGGCGCAGATCAATTGTCCATTGCAATGGATCAAAATATTTATCCATGCCTGTGAGATCTAAATAAAATTCATCCACTGATGCCTTTTCAAACAGTGGTGCTTTGGCAGCAATTATTTCTGTAACCCATCTTGAATAGCGGCTGTACTCTCCTCTTGTTCCCTTTACAAATATTGCCTGCGGGCAAAGCCGCCTTGCCTGTGAGGATGGCATTGCAGAATGTATCCCGAACTTCCTTGCCTCATAGCTGCATGCTGCTACCACGCCACGTTCTGCGCCACCAACAATTACAGGCTTGCCTTTTAAGGATGGATCATTTAATATTTCTACAGAAACAAAAAATGAATCCAGGTCGAAGTGAGCAATGATATGTTGGATGGAGGAAGGCATGAGCAAATTTATGGAGAGTATGTATATTTATAGGAACACAATTATAAATGACCAAGCAAAAAATATTAATTCTTATTCCTCTAGCGATGATTGGATTGCTTAATATTTATTGCTGGTTTATTATTTTAACAACAAATTCTATTGCAACTTGGCAGCACTATATAGGACTTATATTTTTTCTAGTACTATTATTTTTATTTTTTAAAAATGAACGTATAGCTCTTCTTGCGATTGGAGTATATCTTTTGTTCGCCATCTTCAATCTTTTAGCGATGACTTCAGAAATAACTACTTCTTGGTTCAGGATTGCTTCATTTGAAACTCCGCATTTTCAACTTTTGTCATTAGGACTTTTTACACTTTATTTTATACTAAATAATGGCGCTTTGATTGATATGTATCTTGACCGAAAAGAAAAAAAACATTCTAAGACTCAAAAGAATGTCAAGTAAATTGGACATATGTCTACTACCTATAAATCTCCAGCAATCCATCCGGCAGCGTTACAAAAACCTTCCTGTTCTTTTTATCGATCTTATCTAAAAATTCTTCGTGGATAGGTATCAATGCCTCTTTACCATTCAATAATATTTTACATAATACCTGGTGAGGCTGTTCAATAATTTCAAGTATCTCACCTAAATCTTCTTCTTCATTTATCATTGTAAAGCCCAATAAAGAAATGGGTGCAGATTTATGGGCAAACTTTTTAAAGTCATCTTCCAGCAACCAGATTTCTTTTTGTACAAGCTTATGTGCAGCTTCTTTACTGCTTATTCCTTCAAATTTTATATAAGTTTCTGTTTCGCTTTTTATTTTAGCTGATTCTATAAAGTATGGGATGAAGCTGTCTTTTTTCTCTTCTATAAAAAACGTTTCCAGTCCTTTTAAAGAAGTCTTTTTGCCAAGGCTGTGTTGTAAGATTATTTCTCCTTTAAGTGCGTAGGTGGCTACCAGCTTGCCGATTTTAAAATAATTATCCATATAAGTATCGCAAAGAAAACAAAGAATCGCAAAGGTCGCAAGATTCTTAGCGTTCTTTTCGAAAATCTTAGTGCACTTTGCGATACAAAAAATAAAAAGTCCCGGTAAAAAACCGGGACCTTAAGTAAATAGTTATGTAAAGATTTATTCTTCTGTTTTTGGTTCTGCTTCAGCACCTGCATCGGCATCCTGTGCAACTTCGGAGGCCTGCGGAGCTTCTTCAGTTTTTTTAGGAGCTTCCCTCTTTACAAAAGGCTGTGTTCCTTTTGGCCTTGCCTTTTTGTGGCTTTCCTGGCGCTTAGCAAATTCCTGTTCGTGCTCTCCGCTCCACTTTGTGAATTTTTCCATTGCTGTTGCCTCATCAAACAAGCCAAGGCTAACACCCCGCAATAAATGCTTAAGGAACAATACTCCTTTAAAGCTTAATATCCTGCGGACAGTATCAGTGGGTTGTGCACCTTTGTGCAGCCAGTCCAAAGCTTTTTGCCTGTCGATCTGGATAGTAGCAGGAACTGTTAAGGGATTATAAGAGCCTAATTTTTGGATGAATTTACCATCTCTCGGACTGCGTCCGTCTGCAACTACTATAAAGTAAAAGGGTCTCTTCTTTGAGCCATGCCGTTGCAATCTCATTTTGACAGCCATAAAAAATAGAAATTTTTTTTGGGTTGTGAATTAATAGTGTTTCTAAAAGGATTGCGAAGATAAGGAGTGGAAGTACAAAATCCAAATGAAAAAAGTAAAAATTTATCTTTTGCCCAAACCGGCAAGCCTGCTCATGGGCATTTTGTTCATCATTTTCATCATATCTTTCATCTGTTCAAACTGCTTTATAAAAGCGTTTAGTTCGGCTATATCTTTCCCGCTGCCTTTAGCGATACGCTGCTTTCGGCTGGGGTTAATTATATCAGGATTTCTGCGTTCTTCAAGAGTCATAGAGTTTATCATGGCTTCAATTCCTTTAAAAGAATCGTCATTAATATCTACATCCTTTATCTGCTTGCCCACACCGGGTATCATACCCATGAGGTCTTTAAGATTACCCATCTTTTTAATCTGGTGGAGCTGGGTTTTAAAATCTTCAAAATCGAACTGGTTCTTACGGATTCTTTTCTCCAGCTTCTTTGCCTGCTCTTCATCAAATTGTTCCTGTGCTTTTTCTACCAGGCTTACAATATCTCCCATTCCCAAAATACGCTGCGCCATACGTTCAGGATAAAAAATATCCAGCGTATCCATTTTTTCGCCACTGCTTACAAACTTTATCGGTTTAGTAACAGTGTATTTAATAGATATGGCAGCGCCACCTCTTGTATCACCATCCAGCTTGGTTAATACAACACCGGTAAAATCTAACCTGCGGTTAAATTCAGCTGCCGTATTCACAGCGTCCTGCCCAGTCATACTATCAACAACAAATAAAATTTCCTGCGGATTAACAGCTGCTTTAATATTAGCAACCTCGGTCATCATCACTTCATCAATTGCCAAACGACCTGCAGTATCAATGATAAGCACATTTTTATTTTTACTTTTTGCTTCCTTAATTGCATTTTGAACAATAGAGACTGCATCTTTATTTTCAGGCTCGCTGTATACATCTACGTTAACCTGTTCCCCCAAAATTTTTAATTGGTCTATCGCAGCAGGCCGATAAATATCAGCAGCAACAAGCAATGGAGATTTACCTTTTTTTGTTTTAAGATAATTCGCCAGTTTACCACTGAAAGTTGTTTTACCACTACCCTGTAAGCCTGCTATTAAAATGATGGTAGGATTACCTTTCAGGTCAAGATCACTTTCGGTGCCACCCATTAGTTCAGCCAGTTCATCCTTTACGATCTTTACCATTAATTGCCCCGGGCTAATGGCATTAATAACTTTTTCGCCGGTTGCTTTTTCTTTAACTGAATCAGTAAATTCTTTAGCGATCTTATAATTCACATCCGCATCAACCAATGCACGGCGGATTTCCTTTAAAGTGGATGCAATATTTAATTCTGTGATCCTCCCTTGCCCCTTCAAGTTCTTAAACGCAGAATCTAATTTATCACTTAATGACTCGAACATGATCTATATAAAGTTTGAATTTGCAAAAATAAAAAAGTGAATATAACTAATGTCATATTCACTTTAAATATGTGAAGCAAAATTAAGAAATCTTAGCCCATATATGCTCTAAGCATATCACTTCTTGTAGCCGATCTTAATTTTATTAATGCTTTGTCTTTTATTTGTCTTACCCTTTCTCTAGTTAAATGAAAATGATCACCAATATCTTCCAGGCTCATTGGATGGTCTATTCCAATTCCGAAGAAATAACGGATAACATCTTTCTGCCTTTCGGTTAATGCGCTTAAAGAACGGTCGATCTCTTTTTTAAGAGATTCTTTAAATTCTATTTTAAGATCGCTGCTGTCAGCATTCGGATTGCGTAAAACATCTATCAATGTACTTTCTTCACCTTCACTTAAAGGAGAGTCCATACTAAGATGGCGGGTTGCCACGCTTAGGGTTGCTGCCACTTCTTCTGTATCCATATCTAAGTGTATGGCTAATTCCTCAGGGGTTGGCTCTCTTTCAAACTCCTGTTCCAATTGCGAATATGCCCTGCTTATACGGTTTGTTAATCCAACTTTATTTAATGGAAGACGAACTATTCTTGCCTGTTCAGCAAGCGCCTGCAAAATACTTTGACGTATCCACCAAACACCGTAGGAAATAAATTTAAATCCACGGGTTTCATCAAAGCGCTGGGCAGCCTTAATCAATCCAAGATTTCCTTCATTGATAAGATCGGGTAAAGTAAGTCCCTGGTTTTGGTACTGCTTTGCAACAGAAACCACGAAACGCAAATTTGCTTTGGTTAGCCTGTCTAAAGCTTTTTGATCTCCCTGTTTAATGAGAACAGCAAGTTTTACTTCTTCTTCAGGAGTGATTAGATCTACTTTGCCGATTTCCTGGAGGTATTTTTCCAAACTCTGGCTTTCACGGTTAGTGATAGATTTAGAGATCTTGAGTTGGCGCATACTCATAAGCTGGGGTATTTATTGGTTTAAAAGAAAATAATTGGACACTCTGTGGTTAACACCTTGTTAATATTGCCACATAACGTAATTTATAGCTTTTATAGTATGTAACAAAATCTTTTATTTATTAATAATCTGAAGGTCAGTGGCTTCACGTATATATAATAATTCATTTTTGTTTATCCTTATTAAATAAACTTTTGTTTAGTTGATTTATTTTCTATTATTGCACATATACAACAGATCATAAGATGAGTAAGAAAGTTAAGTATACATTAGAGTACCCGGTTAGATGTTCGCCAGGAATTTTATATGATTTTTTATCCAGCCAAACCGGATTGCAGGAATGGTTTGCTGATAAGGTGGATGAGCGGGATGGATTATATAGTTTTTCATGGGATGGGTCAGAAGAAGAAGAGGCAGAGGTAATGGAAAGTGAAGAAAATAAATTTATCCGATATCACTGGTTAAATTCTCCTAAGGATGAATTTTTTGAATTTAGAATAGATAAATCTGAAGTAACAAACCTCACTATTCTTACTATAACTGATTTTGCAGAAAAGAAGGAGATCAAAGACCAGAGCCAGCTTTGGGAGACCCAGGTAAAAGATCTTTTTTACCGGCTGGGCAACTGATTTGCAGCAATTGCATAATTTCCCTGAAAGAATTTATTATAAATTGATTGGCATGCTGCCATTCAGCCAGCGGTATTTTTTTTGAAATCTTAAAGAAATTTTTCTCATTTATTGTTTCAAATTGTTGCAAGGTAATTGTTGAGGATGGTATGTAATTATCCTTCTCAAAATGATGCTGCCATTCATTTTCATTTATACAAACAAAAAAATTATTTTTTTGTAAGAATGAAAAAAGCGCATGGGAATTATTAATAAATTTTTGCTTGTAATCTCCTGATAAATGCAGGGTAACACTGAAAAAATTTCCCCACCAAAACATAGTTCTCACCGCAAAAATTCTGTCCTTCCAAAAAAAGGCCGGATAATCTAATATTACATAAGGAAGCAATTGATAGTTTTCCCCTTTTGAAATTTTGCCGCTTTGGTACTGCATATTTTCAGGAAACAAATAATTGTATGATTCGGTTTCACTCTTTAATAGCACGCTTATCTCTCCAAACATATCATACACTTTTTTAGTGATGACGTGTTTACTTAAAATCCAGTTAGTGTTTTTAACCAACTCCATTTCCTGTGGCGAAAGCTGTATTTTTGTTGGCATACTTTTAAGAGATAAAAGATAAAAAGACGTATAAAAAAATATTCGCTCTTTTTGTTTTTCGCTTAGCTCAAAGTTAAACATAGTTTCCTGTGATTAAAAAGTTAGATAAACTCATTCTTAAAGCTTTCATTGGCCCGTTTATAGTCACGTTTTTTATCACGCTATTTGTTTTTGTGATGCAAATTCTCTGGAAGTATATTGATGATTTGGTTGGTAAGGGTCTTGATTTTATTATTCTTATTAAATTTTTAATTTATGCCAGTGCAACATTGGTTACGCTTGCATTGCCGATTGCAATTTTGCTTTCTTCTATAATGACATTTGGTAAGCTTGGAGAAAGTTTTGAATTGGTTGCTATTAAATCTTCCGGAATTTCTTTACTGAGATTTATGCGCCCTCTTTTTTTTGTAGCCCTCGTTTTGTGTTTTGTTACATTCCTGTTTGCCAATTATGTAATTCCTGTTGCTAATTTAAAATTTGCTGTTATCTATAATGATATTTACCGCAAGAGTCCCGCCTTCGACCTGAAGGATGGTGTATTTTACAATGGCTTTAAAGGTTATTCAATCAAGGTTGCTAAAAAAGAAAAAGACAAAACCACTTTAAAAAGTATTTTGATCTACGAACAATCCAATAACCCGCAGGATAATACAGTGATTTCTGAAAAAGGAATAATGAAAATGAGTCCTGATAAAAAGTTTCTCGAATTCAAATTACAAAATGGCTATCGCTATGAAGAGAAGGGAAATATGGCCGATATAAATAATGAATTTGTGAGATTAAGTTTTAAAGAATATAATAAACTATTTGATCTTAGCCAGTTGGATATACAGTTTACACCGGATAGTTTGTATAAAAATAATTTTAAAATGCAAACATTGCGTCAGCTGGATATAGTACTTGATTCGGTAAATAAGTATAAAGATTCTTTCTCCCGGAGAACACAAAATGAGCTTAGTCTCTATTTCAATTATAATAAGTATAAAAAAACAGCACACCGGGGAATAACAGCGGATAAAACTAAGGTAAAAACGTTTGATGATTTGATACCCGATTCTTTAAAGTCCCTGATAAATCAAGCTGCACTTAATGCGGTAGCCAGTTCAAAAAATATAATGCAGGTTGTAAGCGCCGACTTTGAAGCCAGTACAGATAACACCCGGACAATATTGGTAGAATGGCATAGAAAATTTTCTTTATCAGTAGCATGCCTGGTTTTGCTTTTTATTGGCGCCCCTTTAGGCTCCATTATTAGAAGAGGCGGATTAGGTATGCCAATTCTTGTAGCCCTGATTTTTTTTACTGTTTTTCATTTACTAAGTACATTCGGTGAAAAATTAGTTCGGCAACAGGCCTTAACACCCATGACAGGCATGTGGCTCCCGGTTATTGTACTATTTCCCATCGGGGTTTTTCTTACCTGGAAAGCCACCCGGGATTCGCAATTATTTAATAAAGAAGCTTACTATATATTTCTTAAAAAGTCTTCGGCATTTTTAAAAAAGAAAAACAATTATCTTCTTAAATAAAAAAAATTATATGTCACAATTTAATAAAACAGATCGCAGGGATTTTTTAAAAAATTCTGCGAAAGGTACACTTGCTGTAAGTATAGGTACCGGCGCATTAGCTTCATTTCTTGAGTCCTGCTCATCATCCAAAAATGTTATAGCATCTCCTTTTAAAACAGGATTTGACCAAAAACCATTACCCTATAAATATGATGCACTGGAAAATGTTATAGATGCGCAAACTATGGAGATTCATTATACAAAGCATGCAGCTGCATATTCAAAAAATTTAAAAGATGCGGTGCAGGCAGAAGGTATTGATGCTGCAAGATCTCTGGAAGATATCCTGGCCAATGTTTCAAAATATTCTGCAAAGGTCCGCAACAATGGTGGCGGGCATTATAACCATGAAATGTTTTGGCAAAGTATGCGGCCAAAACAAAATGATAATAAGCCGGGCAAAAAACTAATGGATGCTATTGAAAGTAATTTCACTTCGTTCGCAAACTTTAAAACGCAATTCAGTGATGCAGGCAAAAATCGTTTTGGAAGCGGATGGGCATGGCTGTATGCAGATAAAAATAACAAACTGCAAATCGGCTCAACACCAAACCAGGATAATCCTTTAATGAATATTAGTGATATAAAAGGCTTTCCACTTTTGGGTTTAGATGTTTGGGAACACGCCTATTATTTAAAGTATCAAAATAAAAGACCTGATTATATTGAGAACTGGTGGAACGTGGTGAACTGGGATTATGTATGGCAGCGTTATGCAAGTTATTTTAACGTACCTGTCTAAAATCCTATAAATCACAGTTCAGACTAAATAGACTCAGCCTTTGATTAGAGGTATCTTTAAAAATGATACAACTAGATCAAAGGCTGATGAATTGAAAAGCAATCTGAGGCAAATTTATACTAACAAAAGAGTTATCTCCAAAAAAAAATTAATAAAAACTGTTAATTGTCTGAACCATGATTGGGGTAGATTATCAGATAAATCTCCCAAATCATGGTTCAGATAAAAATTAAAAAACTTACTTTCGTAACCCAAAAATTTAGATAAACCGGACATCATGCAAACATGGAAAGATTACCAGGAAAAAAATAAAAATAGATTCTTAGAAGAGTTACTGGAGTTACTGAGAATACCATCTATCAGTGCAAAAACTGAGCATAAGCAAGATCTTATAAAATGTGCTGAAGCAGTTAAACAGCGTTTGCTGGACGCAGGTGCTGATAAAGCAGAACTTTACCCTACTGACGGGCATCCTGTTGTTGTTGGTGAAAAAATTATTGATCCTTCAAAACCAACAGTACTGGTGTATGGACACTATGATGTACAACCGGCTGATCCGCTGGAACTCTGGCACAGTGGCCCTTTTGAACCGGTGATAAAAGACGGTAAAATTTTTGCAAGAGGATCCTGTGATGATAAAGGACAGTTTTATATGCATGTAAAAGCATTTGAAACTATGATGCAGACCAATACTATGGAAACCAATATAAAATTTATTATTGAGGGAGAAGAAGAAGTAGGTTCACCTAATCTTGGAAAATTTGTTGCACAAAATAAAGAGTTGCTTAAAGCTGATGTTGTATTGATAAGTGATACTGCAATGATAAGTTTAGAAAATCCAAGCATTGATATTGGTGTACGTGGCTTAAGTTATATTGAAGTAGAAGTTACCGGGCCAAACCGCGACCTGCACAGTGGTGTATATGGCGGTGCTGTTGCAAACCCCATAACCATTTTAGCAAAGATGATTGCATCATGCCACGATGAAAATAATCATGTTACTATACCTGGTTTTTATGATGATGTTGTAGACGCAACTACCGAAGAAAGAAAATTAATGGCAGCAGCTCCCTACCATGAAGAAGAATATAAAAAAGACCTTGGTGTAAAAGAATTATGGGGAGAAAAAGGATTTACAACAAATGAAAGAACAGGTATTCGCCCTACCATTGAGTTGAACGGAATTTGGGGAGGTTACCAGGGTGAGGGAGCAAAAACTGTATTGCCATCAAAGGCAACTGCAAAAATTTCTGCAAGGCTGGTTCCTAATCAATCGTCAGAAAAAATAACAAAGATCCTGCTGGATTATTTTAGAAGCATTGCCCCTGCAAGTGTTACTGTTAATGCATTTGAGCACCATGGCGGTGAGCCTTATATGACGCCTATTAACAGCAAAGCATACCAGGCTGCAGCAAAAGCCATGGAAACAACCTTTGGTAAAAAACCAATTCCCGTTCGTGGCGGCGGCAGCATTCCTATTTGCTCTTTATTTGAAAAAGAATTGGGAATTAAAGTTGTCTTTCTTGGATTTGGTTTAGACAGTGATAACCTGCACAGCCCTAACGAAAAATTTGATCTTGCTAATTTTTATAAAGGCATAGAAACAATACCTTACTTCCATAAATATTTTGCTGAGATGAAGTAGAAATATTATTATTCAATCTTATAAGATCTTGGTACAATAATAGCTTCTTATTAAAAAAAATAATTAGTATGGATATTATTATACAATCGCTGGGTTTTAAAACCAGTGATCATCTTGAAGACTTTATTCGTGAAAAACTTGACAAAGTAGTTCTTGAAAGCGATAAAGCAATAAGGGGCAATGTTACTTTGTATGCAGGCTCAGCATCTAATCCAAATAACAATGTGTGTGAGATAAGGATTGAGGTTCCGGGTAATGATCACTTTGTAAAAAAGAGCAGTGATATGTTTGAAAAAGCTATTACAGAATGTATTGAGGCATTGCAACAAATAATCCGCAAAACCAGGGATAAACAAATAAGCAACAGGCATGTTGAGCCTGAATTTCCTGAATAATAATTATGAAATTAAAACTTAGGGCAGGGAACATTTTTGCCATCAACAGGCTTCTTGATGTAGATCAGTGAAATCTCCATCCCGCCACGGCTTTGAGAGCCTGCCTTTAAACCGGAAATATTAATATCATAGGTTGCACCGATACGCATGCCGGCAAACTCCAACCCTAAATAAGGAATAATAGCATCATTAACTCTCATCCATAATCCCCCGTAAACATTCGTGGGATTATTTTCATCATTATTTAAGGAGGAAGAAATAGCGCCACCAAAGGTAGCTTCGGTAGCCTTGCCCTGTGTTTGATAAATACCACTGGTATGTAATGTAAGTATATCAGAAACAGGAAAATAACCGCCGGCGCTTATGGTTGTACGGGCAGCAATATTCCAGTTACCGCCTTTAAAGCTTTCTTTAGGCCGGTTGATGTGATACATGGATGCGCCAAAGTAAAAATTATTTTTATCTGTAGTAGATACTGTGTAAATCAATCCGGCATTTACATCAAAATAATTAACATTCAGATCACCGCTGTTATAAACTTCCTGTGTTACCCCTGTAAATCCGAACGGCGTTAACATGTCTTCATAATAAAGTTTACTGTTATCAAGCCTTTTTTGTCCGTACATCGCCTGGAAGCCAATCCCAATCTGGCTAAAACCATCTTCATTTAATGCTTTATGATATGCAGTTGAAATGCCGATGTAATTATTGGTTAACACTCCGCCACCTGCCTTATCGGTTAACGCAATTACTCCAACACCCCATGTATCGTTCTCCGGAATTATTCTATTAAGTATTGAAAAATCCACACTTAAAGTAGAAGTAGTATACACATTATTAAAGGCAGGCCATTGATTGCGATAATTTCCTGCTGCCCTAAACGTGCCATCAAACTTACCTGTTAATGCTGGGTTTAATGTTAACGGTGATGCAAAGAATTGAGAAAAATGAGGATCCTGTGCTTTTACCCCCAACGATAAACAGATAACATTAATTACAACGAAAAATTTTCTCATTTTCTAAATTTCAGAATCTTAAAGATAAGTTTTTTATTGTTTTATTGGGGGAGTATGAAATAGCTAAATAAATGACAATCTTTTTGAATGAAGGGCTGCTTTCTCTTGGTCATAAAGTGCCCGGCTCTACATCTGAACTTTCACTCCATAAGCTAGATCCCCTGCATCGCCTAAACCCGGTACGATATAACCTTTTGCTGTTAATTCATCATCAATATCCCCGCACCAAACGGTTGCTTTAGGTTCGGCTCTTAAAACATATTCAATACCCACTGTACACGCAATGGCACAAACAATATGTATTTCCGAAGGATTTCCTTCTTCACGAATAAATTGAATTGTTTTTACAAGCGATGCGCCTGTTGCCAGCATTGGGTCCGAAATAATAACAACACGGTTCTCCATCTCGGGACAACTGATGTAATCCAGGCTTATTTCAAAAGTACCATCAGGATTATGTTTGCGGTAAGCGCTGATAAATGCGTTATCAGCTTTATCAAAATAATTAAGTAAGCCCTGGTGCATGGGCAATCCTGCTCTTAATATAGTTGCCAATACAGGTTGTTTTTCCAAAACCTTACAGGAAGATATACCTAATGGAGTGGTTATTTCCTTTTCTACCCATGCTAATTTTTTACTTATTTCATACGCTGCAGCCTCTCCTATTCTTTCAAGATTATACCGGAAACGAAGCCTGTCATCCTGTATATCAACATCTCTTAATTCACTTACCCAGTTACTTACTAAAGAATGTTCTTCGCTTAGATTGATAATCATTATAAATTATTAAACTGATTTTTTGAAATACAGGGCGAAGAATTAATGTTATAAATTTGAAGCCACCTACATCTTCGCTTTGTACAAAAATATATTTTTTATAAGTAAGGGTAGATAAATAAGGATTATGGTATATAAAGTAATAGGATTAATGAGCGGCAGCTCGCTGGATGGGCTTGATATTGCCTTTGTACAACTGCAGGAAAATGGCGGTAAGTGGAGCTATGAAATATTACATGCAGATTGTTATGAATACAACAGCACATGGATAGCAAAATTAAAAAATGCTGTTGGGCTAAATGCTTTGGATTACCAGCTGCTGCATACTGAATACGGCCACTATCTTGGCAAACAGGTAAATGTTTTTATAGAAAAAAATAACCTGCATCACCAGGTTGGTTTAATCTCATCTCACGGGCATACCACTTTTCATGTACCGGAAAAATTAATGACCGCACAACTTGGTGATGGCGCTGCCATAGCTGCTGAAACACAGTTGCCGGTAGTTGCCGGTTTAAGGGCTATGGATATAGCTTTTGGCGGACAAGGTGCGCCAATTGTTCCTATCGGTGAAAAAATACTGCTGGATGATTATACTTATTTTTTAAATCTTGGTGGCATTGCGAATATTTCTATTCATGATAACGATAATGTTATTGCCTTTGACGTTTGTGCTGCCAACCGTATATTAAATATGCTTGCAGAAGAAAAAGAAGTTGCCTTTGATGATAATGGCAACATTGCTGCTGCGGGAAGTATTAATAATGAGTTGCTGCAAAAATTAAATGAATTGGAATATTATAAACGGCACCATCCTAAATCATTAGCTAACGACTTTGGTGTTGAAACAGTATTTCCAATAATAAAGCAAGCATCATTAACTACTGAAGATGCAATGAGAACGTATGTTGAACATATTGTTGCGCAAATTAAAAATGCAATAGTGAGTTGTCAGTTGTCAGTTGTGAGCAGGCAGCTTTTAGTTACAGGGGGTGGGGCATTTAATTCTTTTATGATAAGCAGGCTTAAAGAAGTCTTGCAGCAACTGAGTATTGAAGTAATTATTCCGGAGAAAGATCTTATACAATATAAAGAAGCGCTGATAATGGCACTGATGGGCATTTTACGCTGGAGAGAAGAATACAATGTTCTTGCATCAGTAACTGGTGCAAAGCGCAACAGTATAGGTGGTGCACTGTGGCTTGGGACGGAAGCATAGATGTTATTAACAAAGCATTTTATTTATTTTACTTTTCTTGTGCAAAATTTTTAAGATGAAAACTTTAATTCTTTCATTATTAGTTTCTATAATCTTATTCTCCTGCAGCGAAAGCGATAACAAAAAAGCTGAAAAAGAAAAAGACAGCTATCAAGCTACCAAAGAAAATCTGCAGGATAAAGAGACAAAAAATCCACAGAACTTTCTGGTTGTTTCCGGCCATGACAGGCATAATTTACTAGGACAAACAGTTGTAAAAGGAACTATTACCAATAAGGCTACAGTGGCTTCTTACAAAGATGTAGATGTAAAATTAGATTTCTATAGTAAGACAGGTACTTTGCTGGAAACCGATAAAGAAACAGTGTATGAAATTATTGGCCCGGGACAGTCAAAAAATTTTAAGACAAAATATTTTGCACCAAAGGGAACAGATAGTGTTGCATTAGCTGTTACCGCAGCAAAGAATGTAGAGAAATAATTTTTACTAAACAAATTCAAACTTATCTCCATCAAATAATCCCAGGTCACTTAGTTTTAAATGAGGAATAACGAGCAAGGCCATAAAAGATAATGTCATAAATGGCGCTGCTAATGTTGAGCCAAGTTCCTTTGCCGCTTTATCAATAGCAGTATATAATTCTGCCACCTTATAACCATCTTCATTGCTCATTAACCCAGCAACGGCTAAAGGCAGTATTAAATCCTGATTGCCTACGCAGCTCACTCCTCCTTTTTCTTTTATTACTAGATTTACTGCTCTGCAAATACTTTCGTCATCAACACCTACAGCAATTATATTATGAGAATCATGTGCCACGGAAGAAGCAATGGCTCCATGCTTTAATCCAAAATTTTTTACAAACGCTTTTGCAACCGGTGCATTTTTATAGCGGTTTACCACAACCATTTTCAAAATATCATTTTCTGCATCACTTATAATTTCATCATTAATAATCTTGGGGGCCATAATTATTTTATTGGTGATGAGTTGTCCATCCAAAGCTTCAATAACTTCTATCTGAGATTTATCCCCCCCAATGCGGGATGAGATATGAAACCTGAAATCTGGAATTTCCTCTTCTTCGCAATTAAAATTGTTTATCACTTCTGACCTTGCACTTTTTACTTTTGATGCCCCTCTTTCAGCCACCAGCTCTCCATTAATATAAGTTTCTACAACTTTAAAATCTTCCAGGTCTTCAACAACAATAAAATCAGCAGTATCACCTTCTCTTAATAAGCCAACATTCATTTTATAATGCTCAACCGGGTTTATACAGGCTGCCTGTAACACTTTAAATACATCAATACCCTTTGCCACAGCCCTTTGACAAAGTAAATTAATGTGCCCCTCCACCAAACTATCGGGATGCTTATCATCGCTGCAAAACATTATCATTTCAGGATAATCGTTCAACAGTTCAATAAGCGCTTCAAAATTTTTAGCTGCACTTCCTTCACGAATAAGAATTTTCATTCCATATTTTAATTTATCCAGCGCCTCTTCCTTTGTAAAACATTCGTGATCGGTGCTTATGCCGGCATCAATATATTTTTTAGCCTGCTCACCTCTCAATCCCGGTGCATGCCCGTCCACAGGCTTATTGTATTTTTTTGCGGAAGCTATTTTATTCATTACTTCTTCATCTCCATTTAATACGCCGGGGAAATTCATCATCTCACTTAAATAATGTATTTCATCTTTTTGTAAAAGAAGACCAACTTCTTCCGCATTCAATGCAGCACCGGCAGTTTCAAAAATAGTTGCAGGCACACAACTGGGAGCGCCGAAATGAAATTTAAAAGGAACTGTCTTTCCATTTTCTATCATAAATTCAACACCCTGCAAGCCGCAAACATTGGCTATCTCATGCGGATCGCTG
The DNA here is from genome assembly GCA_028288585.1 of Chitinophagaceae bacterium. GTDB lineage: Bacteria > Bacteroidota > Bacteroidia > Chitinophagales > Chitinophagaceae > Ginsengibacter. Next base: position 31,744 of record JAQBNL010000080.1, read on the forward strand.
ATAGTGGCAACAGTACCATGCACCACTGCCAGCTTCGCAAACTCTGACGGAACAAGCATTGAGCTTTCAATATGTACATGGGCATCCACAAATCCGGGGAGAATAAAATTTGATACAACCTGTCCATCAGATAGTTTTTCTATTAAACTTATTTTTCCATCTTTCACAAATACTCTCCCGTGATAAATCTTCTTAGAAAAAATATCTACAATATTACCTTTTACAAAAAAATCCATACCACCTCCGCCCCCTGAAGGGGAAACTATGGACGCTTCTTTTTTATTCATAGAATTCATTTAAAAAATACTTTATGCCACTTACAGTTAGGGTATCAAATTAATTGTTAAACGGCACATAGAAAAATCCTGATTGCTTAACTTGCATATAAATTATTAAAATGAAAAATATCGTACTGCTTGTAGTGTTTGTTTTGGGTATTGTATTTATGCAGTTTGTGCAGGCACAGAGTGTTGATGATATAATTAATAAATACATAGATGCAAGAGGCGGCAAAGATAAACTAAAGGCTATCCAGTCCCTTTACATGGAAGGTTCAAGACAAATGATGGGAAATGAAGTGCTGGTTAAAGTAACTACGGTGCAGGGGAAATTATTTCGTACCGATTTTGAATTGGGAGGCACCATCGGCTATACCATTGTTACACCTACTGAGGGCTGGAGTTTTATTCCAATGCAATCACCAAAAGTAGAATCTATCCCTGCTGACAGGCTTAAAAACATGCAGGGACAACTGGATATTACAGGGCCATTAGTTGATTATGCCGCTAAAGGAAACAAAGCTGAATTGCAGGGAAAAGAAACGATAGAAGGAAAGGAAGCGTATAAAATAAAAATGACATTGAACACCGGCAAAGAGGTGACTTATTATATTGATACAAAAACATATCTTCTTATACAATCCCGGCAAATAGGCGCTGCCAGGGGAAATAATCCGCCACAGGAAGTAATTACCAATTACAGCGACTACAATTTATTTGATGGAATTATGTTCCCCCAAACAATTGCCAATCCCGGCAGCGGGGTTATGGGTGGCTCTACAACTTTTGATACAATAGTGATAAATAAAACAATTGATGAAAGTCAATATAAGCCTGCAAAATAATTTTACCCAAGGCTTAATCTTCATTCAATATATCCGGTCTTCTTTCCTGTGTTCTTTTTAAAGATGCTTCATGCCGCCATGCTTCTATTTTTGCATGGTTGCCGCTCAATAAAATATCAGGCACTTTCCAGCCGCGGAAGTCTTCGGGCCGTGTATATACAGGAGGGGCTAATAAATTATCCTGATAACTATCCATCAGCGCCGATGTTTCATCATTCAATACGCCGGGAAGTAATCTTCCTATTGCATCCACCATTACGGCAGCGCCTAATTCTCCGCCACTCAAAACATAATCACCGATGGAAATTTCTTTTGTAATAAAATGATCACGCACTCTTTGGTCAATACCTTTATAATGCCCGCATATCAAAAGCAAATTATTTTTAAGGGATAATTGGTTTGCAATTTTTTGATTGAAATTTTCACCGTCGGGGGTAAGAAATATCACATCATCATAAGTTGTATTTTTTTGCAACGCTTCAATCGCATTTACCAATGGCTCTGCCATCATTACCAGGCCTGCTCCGCCGCCAAATTGATAATCATCAACCTGCCCGTGTTTGTAATTGGTATAATCCCTGAGGTTAAAAAGATTTACTTCAAGCAATCCTTTTTCTTTTGCCCGTTTTAAAATAGAGTGAGAAAAAAAACTTTCCATTAATTCCGGAACAACAGATATAATATCAATTTTCATTTTGCAAACTTACTAATTGAAACGGTCGTTAGTATTAATACAACTTGAGTTAGCAAGTCTCTCCCTCGGGGAGATTTACAGGGGACCGCTATTCCATAAATTCATCCAACTCTCTTTTCTGCTTCTTTGTTGGCCTCCCCTGCTTGCTTTGCCGTTTACCGGTTTGAAATACAAATGAAGTTGCCTTTACATTCTCTTTTTCTTCTTCGGGTGTAAGATCAATATAATATTTTATGGCATCCGCATATTGAACACGGTTATGCAATAACCCGGTAACTTCTACCAGCCATTTTTTAGCTTCGGTTTTTACCTCGTACTGGTCGCCTATGTTTACGATTTTGGCAGCCTTTGCATTTATTCCTTTATTCTTAACCTTATTGTTGGTACAAGCTTCAGATGCAAGACTGCGGGTTTTAAAAAGACGGATGGCCCACAGGTATTTATCAAGCCGGAGTTTTGTTTTATCTGCCATAACCAAAGTTAAAATCTTTTTATACAGGTGATACATTCAGGTTATTAGTTATTTTTAATCTCTAAATATTCAAATGATGTATATCGTAAAAAAACTGTCCTTTCTTATAATCATTATTAGTATTTCCCTTATCTCTTTCGCACAGTTCCGCCCTAAAGAAGTTAACTGGACCAATGAAGGAAATGGGTACACACAGATTAAAGATGGGGGTATTATTAAAATGGACCTGCTGACTTTTACAGAAAAAGTTCTTGTAAAAAAAGAACAGTTAATCCCGGCGGGCCAAACAAAAGCATTATCATTTGAGATATACACTTTTTCTGAAGACAATACCAAGGTTCTTATTTATACCAATACAGCAAAGGTTTGGCGCTACAATACCCGTGGCGATTATTGGTTACTGGATATTCCTTCCAACAAATTAATACAACTGGGAAAAGGGCGGCCATCCCAATCATTAATGTTTGCAAAGCTCTCTCCTGATAATAAAAAAGCCGCCTACGTGAGTGAGCATAATATTTATATAGAAGACCTTGCTACACACCAGGTAACACAACTTACAAAAGATGGTACCCGCAAATTTATTAACGGCACATTTGATTGGGTATATGAAGAAGAGTTTGATTGCAGGGATGGTTTCAGATGGAGTCCTGACAGCAGGTCAATTGCTTTCTGGCAGGTAGATGCAACCAAAATAAGGGACTACTATATGATAAATTATACTGACTCTGCTTATTCAAGAATCATTCCTGTAGAATATCCAAAGGTTGGTGAACCTCCTTCCCCTGTACGAATTGGTGTTATCACAATTGCTAACGGGAATATCAAATGGATGAATATTCCCGGCAATCCGCAACAGAATTACCTGCCACGTATGCAATGGGCCGCCAATTCAAATGAATTAATTGTACAGCAACTGAACCGCAAACAAAACCAAAGCAAATTATTTTATTGCAATATTGCTGATGGCACCAGCAAAGATTTTTATAATGAAAGTGATAAGGCATGGGTAGATGTAAGAAATATGTGGAATGATGAAGACCCTGCAGGCTGGCAATGGATAAATAACGGCGCAGCATTTTTATGGGTTACAGAAAAAGATGGATGGAGACACATTTATAAAGTAAGCCGCGATGGTAAAAAAGAAACCCTGCTTACAAAAGGAAACTATGATATTGATGAAACAAAAGGCATAGACGAAAAAAATAATTATGTCTACTTCATGGCCTCTCCCAATAATGCCACACAATTATATTTACACAGGGTAAAGCTTGATGGCAGCGGCACTTTGGAAATGGTTTCATCACCATCCCTGCAGGGAACACATGAGTATAATATTTCTCCCAATGCAAAATTTGCTGTACATAGTTTTTCAAATTATAAAACTTTCCCGGCAAGTGAATGGATCTCATTACCTGATAACAAAACACTTGATGAAAGAAGTATTGTTAACACCATGCGGATAGATCCAAATAACAGGACAGAATATTTTACCATCACTACAGATGATAATATTACTGTAGATGGATGGATGACAAAGCCTGCAAATTTCGACAGCACTAAAAAATATCCCGTGGTATTTTATGTATATACTGAGCCTGCCGGATCAACTGTTAATGATATTTACGGTGCACAGCGAAACCGTTATTATGATGGCGATATGAGTGAGGCAGGATATTTTGTGGCTTCGCTCGATAACCGCGGTACGCCTTCCTTAAAAGGTGCAGCATGGAGAAAAGCTATTTATAAAAAGATAGGCATTCTCAATATTCACGACCAGGCAATGGCGGCAAAAAAGTTTTTAGATAAGCCATGGTTTGATAAAGACCGTGTTGCAGTATGGGGGCACAGCGGAGGCGGAGCCGCTACTTTAAATTTAATGTTCCAGCATCCTGAAATTTATAAAACGGGCATAGCATTATCAGCCATAACCAATGAATTAAATTATGATAATATCTATACGGAAAGGTATATGGGGCTTCCCCAGGAAAATATGGATGATTATATAAGAGCCTCCCCAAATACGTATGCAAAAAACCTGCAGGGAAATTTATTATACATTCATGGAACCGGCGACGATAATGTACAATATGATAATGCGGAAATGTTACTGAATGAATTAATAAAATACAACAAGCTGTTTCAATTTATGCCTTATCCAAACAGAACGCATAGTTTAAGAGAAGGTGAAGGCACCCGGAAACATTTATCAACTTTATATACTGATTATTTAAGGAGATATTGTCCTGGCGGGCCAAGATAATTTTTATTATTTATTCTTCCCGCTTACATATTTATTACCTCTTACATAAAAACGGTAAGGCAATTCGGAATCAGGAAATGCGCTTTCAACGCCAATCCGTTTACTGATGCCGATATCATTTTCTTTTAATTTAAATCCATCATCAGCTAAATAAATTTCATCATCCAGCAAATGCAAACCGGAATGTTTTTTAAAAATGCCTAAGGCCTTTCCAACATTGCCTGGCCCTTTGGTTAATGTAAAATCTAATTTTGGTTTTCCTGTTCGTTGCAGCATTACATCAATTCCCTCCAGTGGTTCCACTGCTCTTATCAGTACAGCATCCGGAATATCTTTTTCATTAGTAACAATATTAAACATCTGGTGCATGCCATAGCAGATATACACATAGGCAGTTCCTGCGTGGGCATACATGTGTTCGTTCTTAGCAGTTCGTCTCCCGCCAAATGAATGTGAGGCTTTATCAATATGAGCCATATATGCTTCGGTCTCTATTATTCTTCCCGAAGTAATAACTCCCTCCAGATTTGTAATAATAATTTTACCTAACAATTCCCTGGCAATTGCAACAACGTCTTTTCTTTTATAAAAATTAAGTGGTAATTTTTTCATTACTGGTTGGTAACTAAAATTATATTAAACGTATAAAATTATATTAAATGTCTTCCATCATCACCAAACACGGATTATATTTTTTAAGTTTGAAGAAACCCAACCACCAACGTATTGCTTAAAGAACTTATCATAGCCATACAGGCATATTTTAAAGCCCACCGGTTTATTGTAAAGCACAGGCTGTGGAAGTGGATACTCATCCCCGGAATACTGTATGCGGTTTTATTTTGTGTGGGCATTTATTTTTTCTGGCAGTCATCGGCTGATGTTATTGATTATGTTTTTTCCAAAACAGGAGTGAAAGCGTTGATGGTTAAAGAGCAGGACAGCTGGCTTCGTTTTCTTTTTATTTTCGGTCAATTAATTCTGCAACTTATTTTATTGCTCTTTTATTTTTCATGGTTCAAATATTTGTTCCTTATTATTGGCTCACCTGTATTTGCTTACATCAGCGAAAGAACTGAAGCAATAATTAATGGCACGGAATATCCTTTCGATATAAAGCAGTTTGGAAAAGACATTATAAGAGGAATTGCGATAGCGATACGAAATACATTATGGCAAACGGTTTACATGATTTCTATTTTTATTTTGGCATTTATCCCGCTTATTGGTTGGGCAACACCAGTGCTTGTTCTATTTGTTGAGTGTTACTATTTTGGGTTTTCGATGCTGGATTATAACAGTGAGCGCAGAAAACTATCTGTATCGCAAAGCATTGATTTTATCGGTAATCACAAAGGCCTCGCCATCGGCAACGGCATGGTATTTTATTTAATGCATGGCTTGCCAATCATTGGCTGGATATTAGCGCCCACCTATGCAGTAATTGCAGCTACCTTAAGTTTGCACCATCAAAATAATTCATGACATCTAAAAGCATCGTTTATTTAATCCCTTCTTTTTTATCAGAAGACAGTGTGGATACAATTCCTGTTTACATTGTTGATGCAGTAAAAAATTGCAAAGTAATTTTTGCAGAGAATGAAAGAACTGCAAGACGGTTCTTAAAAAGCATTTGCAAAGAAATTGTAATTGATGATTATGAATGGTTCACCATTCATAAAGCAGAAGCAGAACAAATTTCTGTATTCAAACAAAAAATTAAAGAAGAAAAAAATATTGCCATCATAAGTGAAGCTGGTTGCCCGGGCATTGCCGACCCCGGGCAAATTTTAGTGCATGCAGCGCAGCAAATGAATGTTACAGTAAAGCCATTGGTTGGCCCAAGCTCAATTTTATTAGCATTGATGGCGAGTGGAATGAACGGGCAGCAATTTCAATTTGTAGGTTATTTACCAATTGATGCACAACCAAGAACTTCTAAAATAAAAGAGCTGGAAGAAGAATCGGCAAGAAAAAAATGCACGCAGATATTTATTGAAACACCATACCGCAATAATCAATTGCTGGAAGCAGTTTTAAAAACATGTAAGCCTTCAACACAACTTTGCATTGCAGCAGAGCTCACATCAAAAAATGAATTTATCAAAACAAGATCAATAGCAGAATGGAGAAATGAAAAACCTGATCTGCATAAAAAACCTATGATATTTTGTTTGTTGTCTGTCTGAATTAGGATTTTTTGGATTAATGGATGATAGGATTGATAAAACATATACTACTCACTACTCACTACTCACTACTCACTACTCACTACTCACAACCCATATTCACTAACCAGCCAAATAAGCGCTGTCATATTTGCTGCTCCCAGTTTTAATTCTCTTTCACTAACATTTTCAAATACATCAGTAGCTGCATGATGGATATCAAAGTACCGCTGGCTATCAGGAGTAAATCCTGCCAGTGCCGTTCCTATATCTTTTAATGGGCCAACATCAGAGCCGCTTCCACCGGCAATTATATCAGATGCCCCATAAGGGTAAAATAAATTTTTCCAGCTTATTATTTTGTTGCTCTGTGTTTCACTCATATCTAAACTAAAGCCTCTTGGTGTAAATCCGCCTTCATCACTTTCTAATGCGAAGATTTGCTTTTCATTTTTTGCTTTCGCTTCGTCTAGATATTTTTTACCACCTCTTCCGCCATTTTCTTCGTTGGCAAATGCAACCGCACGTATTGTTCTTTTTGGTTTTATTCCCAGTGCTTTTAATGTTCGCAACACATCCATGCTTTGCACTACTCCTGAACCATCATCATTAGCGCCTTCTGCCAGGTCCCAACTATCCAGGTGCCCGCCAACAGTAATTATTTGTTCGGGAAATTGCGAACCTTTTATTTCGCCAATAACATTATAACCCACAGCATCAGGTAACATCTGGCTGGTTGTTCTGAAATATGCTTTTGATACATTTCCCTTTTTTAATTCTCTACTAAAATATTCTGCATCATTGGTGCTGATAGCAACAGCAGGAATTTTTGGAAAAGAATCATTATAACCGGTGGCACCTGTATGCGGATAATCATTCAGATTAATTGCAAGAGAACGAACGATAGCACCAACAGCTCCATACTTGCCGGCAACTGCAGGTCCCCTGTTACGTGATACGCCACTCTCTCCATAAGCCCTGAAAGTTTTTATATAAGTTTGATTCATAGGAAAATTAAAGAAGACAATTTTTCCCTTAACACTGGTCCCTAATTTATCTAACTGCGCCATGCTGTTTACTTCAACTACATTGGCAGTAACGCCTTTCGCACCTGTACCAACAGAATTGCCTAAAGCACATAATTTCAGGTCATATTTTTTCCCATCAGTCAAAATTATTTGTCCTCTTTCTTTTTCACCACGTACCCAGTGAGGAACCATACATTGCTGCAGGTACACGGTATCAGCGCCAATATTTTTCATCATTGAAGCAACCAATGTTACGGCCTTTGCAAACTGCTGAGATCCCGAAAGTCTCGGCCCTATTTGTTTACAGAGCTTTCTTAAATTTTCATAAGCAGTACTGTTAGTCATTGTTTCATCAACAATCTTTTTTATTACTACAGAATCAGCATTTTGAGAGAATACAAATTGAGAACATAAGCACACGGCTGTTATTAAAATACCCTTCTTCATTAATTATTTTTGCGCAAACTTAACCAATAATGACAAGGGGAAATAATTGCGATTAAAGAATCCGTAATTTGCACCTCCATTTACCAGATATAAAAAGTATGAATATCGGAATTGTATGTTACCCTACTTTTGGCGGAAGCGGCGTTTTGGCAACCGAATTAGGTAAGGCCCTGGCAGATAAAGGGCATAATATTCATTTCATCACTTACCAGCAACCGGTAAGGCTGAGCGGTTTTCATGCCAATATTTTTTATCACGAGGTAAGAGTGCCCACCTATCCTTTATTTGATTATCCTCCTTACGAAACAGCGCTGGCAAGCACTATGGTGGATGTGATACTAAATAATGACGTTGAGCTTTTACATGTGCATTATGCAATACCTCATGCGTCTGCCGCCTTTATGGCAAAACAAATTCTTGCCAAACAGGGAATAAAAATTCCCGTGGTAACTACTTTGCATGGCACCGATATTACATTGGTGGGACGGGATAAAACGTATTCGCCTGTTGTTACATTTTCCATGAATGAAAGTGATGCAATTACTGCTGTATCAAAAAATTTGCGTGATGAGACATTCAGGAATTTTAAAATGGAGAAAGACATCCAGGTTATATACAATTTTGTAGATGTAAAAAGATTTAACCGCAAGCCTATTGATGCATTTAAAAAAGTAATTTCTCCAAACGGAGAAAAAATTTTACTGCATGCTTCCAACTTTAGAAAAGTAAAACGGGTTGATGATGTGGTAAAAGTATTTGTAAAAGTAAATGCCGAAATGCCCTCAAAACTTTTATTTGTGGGTGACGGGCCGGAGCGGCCTTATATTGAAACCATGTGCCGCGAAAGTGCAGCCCATCATGACATTCGTTTTTTAGGCAAGCAGGAACAAATGGAAGATATACTTGCTGTATCAGACCTTTTTTTATTACCCAGCGAATATGAAAGTTTTGGGCTTGCAGCGTTAGAAGCAATGGCAGCAGCTGTTCCTGTAATATCAACCAACGCAGGAGGGTTGCCTGAAATAAATATAAATAATTACAGCGGCTTTTTAAGTGATGTTGGGGATGTAGACGATATGTGTAAGAATACACTTCTCATTTTATCCGACGAAGTAAAACTGAAAGAATTTAAGCAGAATGCTTTGGAGCAGGCAATGAAATTTGATATAAATAATATAGTGCCTGAATACGAAGCTTTGTACAAAACATTTATTTAGCCTGCCCCGGTTTATTTAATTCAACATTCTTTTATAAGCGCCTTCCGAAGGAAGGAGTAAAAAGGGCAGGTGTCTATTTTCTCCTAAGCCATTGCTCAGGGTTTACATTATTCGTTTCCTTCATTATGATAAGATCAACTTCTCCCTGTCCATCGTCATTGGCGCCCGCTCTTCCCACAACCTGTCCTGTTCTTATTGTTTGCCCTCTTTGAACACTGGCTGAGGAAAGATTGCTGTATACTGTAAAATATTTTCCATGCTTAATAAAAACTACCTGCTTATCATCCATCGAGTTTACTAAAGTTACTTCTCCATCAAATATTGCTTTTACAGCCGTTCCAATTGAAGTTCCAATGCTTACACCGGGGTTATTATAATCAACCCCTCCCGGCAATGAATTAGGCCCGTAACGGCTTAAGATAAAACCATCTGCAGGCCATGGCAGTGAGCCCCTGTTCCTTTCAAAACTTGCATCCAGCACCCTGTCTGCTTCTGAGCTTACTAAAACGCTTTCAGTTTTTTTAGGGGTTCTGTTTATTGATGGTTTAGTAACCGCAACATCAGTATTATCATTTGGTTTGGGTTTATTTAACCTGGCAAGCCTGTCTCGCTCTGCCTTATCTGCCTCGGCCTTTTTCCTGGCATTTTCAATTTCTCTTTTTATCATTGCGGTGATCATCCCCCGCAACTTTGCATCCTGTTTTCTTTTGTTAGATATCTGTGCTGCTAATTCTTTTTGCCTTCCCTTTAACTTCTCAACAATTTTTTCTTTTTCCTGCTGCTGTTTTTCAAGCACGGTCATTTCTTTATTTTTTTCCTGGAGAGCAATATTCTTTTTTTGTTTATTTCCCGAAAGTTCATTGATACGCTGTTGCAACTGCTCCTGTGTGCGAACAATATTCTCTCCCTGCTGCTCACGATAAGTACGGTAAGATTTTAGATAAGTGATGCGTTTGATAGCATCATTAAAACTGGATGCAGAAAAAATAAAATTCAGAAAATCATAGCTGTTGCGGTTCTTATAAGCATACACCATGCTTTTGGCATACTCCTGTTTTAAGGTATCGAGTATCCTTGATAATTTATTTACCTCCCGCTGGGATTTATAAATATCAGTTTCAATAAATTTTAATTGTCCTGTAATGTTTTCAATAACGTTTCCCTGCAGGTCGAGTCTTTTATTTATTAATGACAACTGCCCAACATTTTCTTTAGTGGTCTTTTTGGTTTCATTTAAAATCCTTTCCGTTTCCTCTATCTCTTTTTTAAGTTGCTGCCTCTGTTTTTGTAAGTCATCTTTATTGATTTGGGCGGCGGCATGCAGGAAAATTAAAGCCACTGCGAAAGTTAGAATGATTTTTTGCATGGATGGAATTTAAGGATTACAAAACAGGTTTTAAAAGGGCTTTACTCCTATCTTGAATGCAACGCTTATTTTGTTTTATAATTTTTAGGTACGGAAAAAGGGTATGATAATTCAGTGTTAAAATCATATTGCTTAAAGTTCAGTTTTATATCAACCTTTGTTTTTTCCGCTACCGTTATCTCCCGGTAAGTTGAAAAGAAAACACCTGATTTATTTTCATAATCACCATATGTAAGATCGCCGGTTCTGTTAAGGGTTACATCCAGATCATCAAGTTTACTTCTTTCTATTAAATTATCAGTGGTGGAGAGCGTTAGTAAATTCTTAAAATATTTTCCGATGGTAGAAAGTAAAATGTGATTTTCAGTTACTTTATAAGCCACTACCTTATCGCCCAAAAAAACAGGGTTGCCCACTATAAGGTCCTGCAGGGTTTTAAAATCCAGCGGTATTTTAGCAATGCTTTCAATAAAACTAAACGGATGTTCTTCTACTTGTTTTTGTAATTTATTTAAAATAGTAACGTGATCTTTTGTTATCAATATCCTGAAAGCTTCTATACTAAGGAATGTTGCATTAATAGAAATCCAGATAATGCTGTCTTTTTGCATTCTTACAAATGCATTTACATCAGGCTGCTTTCCTTTGGTGTCTTCATATTCAACTTTAATTTTTGCGGAAAAAGTTTTAAAGTTTATCCTGTTACGGATGAGTGTGCCAACCAGATCATTTCCTGCTTTTAGCGAATCAGGAGCCGGAATATTTTTTATTGTAATTACGGTATCTTTTTTATTTACGGCTGTCTGTAATTTTTTGGTAGAACGGCAGCTGGTAAAGGCAGTTACTAAAATAACTGCACCCACTATTCGTAAAATATTTTTCATGTTGTAAATTATGATGTTATTAATTAACGCCTGTATGTCCGAACCCGCCTTCGCCTCTTTGTGTTTCGTTCAATTGCTGTACCAGTTCCCATGTTGCTTTTTCCACTTTTGAAATTATCATTTGTGCTATCCTGTCGCCATGCTGTATTATCTGTTCTTCCCCCGACAAATTTATAAGGATAACTTTTATTTCACCACGATAATCACTGTCAACAGTACCCGGTGAATTTAAACAGGTAATTCCCTGCTTATTTGCCAATCCGCTTCGTGGCCTTATCTGTGCCTCGTATCCATCCGGTAACTCAATAAATAACCCTGTAGGTACCATTTCTCTTTGTAATGATTGCAATGTAAGCGGGTTTGCTAAATTAGCCCTGATGTCCATCCCTGCTGAACCGGGAGTAGCATAATGGGGTGTGTTATTATCTGATTGATTTATAATTTTTATTAATACCTCCGGCATATGAACAAAGTTAGGGATGCAAAAATATTACAAGGGAATAAAATTAATTTTAACAAAAACAACGTGAGAGGTGAAACGTCAACATGAAAATTATCCCACGTTTTGCTTCTCACATTTCACGGTTAAACATTTTCAAGTAAAATTGTTGCATACGCAGCCAATCCTTCTTCCCTGCCTATAAAACCCATTTTTTCTGTGGTAGTTGCCTTTATAGAAACATCTGAAACCTTTACCGATAAAATTGCTGCAATTGTTTCCTGCATCTGTTGGACATAAGGTTTTACTTTAGGCAATTCAAGACATAAGGTAGAATCAATATTTACTATCCGGTAACCTGCGGCTGATACCAGGTCAAAACTTTTCTTTAAAAGAATTTTGCTGTCTATATTTTTAAATTCAGGCGATGTATCAGGAAAGTGTACGCCAATATCTCCCAGGCATGCAGCGCCTAACATTGCATCACAGATTGCATGCAATAAAACATCAGCGTCACTATGCCCCAATGCTCCTTTTATATGAGGAACATTTACACCGCCAATCCATAATTCACGCCCGGTAACCAATTGATGAAAATCAACACCAAAGCCAATTCTAAAAGACATGTATTTTTATTTTGTGTAAATATCTATTAAAATATTTTAATTAAAACGCATAAAAAAAACGCCTCATTACGGAGGCGTTTTTTTAAAAAATATTTTTAATTAATTACTTGGTGCTGCAGATTCGCTGTCAAGATTAAATATCAAACTAAACCGTATTGTATTGGCTAAAGGATTCCTGTTAACACCACCTCCCGAAGGAACCAGGTAGGAGAAATTTAAACCATACATACTGTAGTTTATACCTGCGCCAACTGTAAAATACTGACGGTTTCCTTTAGTAGGCGCCTCATAAAAATAGCCTGCCCTAAAAGCAAACTGGTTATTATATACATACTCTGCGCCTAAAGAAAATTGTATTTCGCGTAATTCTTCACCACCACCACCGGGTGCATCTCCAAAAGAACTGAACCAGCTGCTTAGTACACCTTTATTCCTGTATTTAGCAATATTTGCCGAATCGGTTGATGTGTTCCCTGTAATTTGAGGGGGAGTGGGAACCAGTAATTTATTTAAATCCAATCCAAAAGTTGCCTTACTGGTTTCATCAAAAACTTTAGTATAGGCAATACCAATACCTAAATTAGCAGGTATATAGTCCTTTTGCGTTGCATCATTTGTATAAGAAATTTTTGAGCCCAGGTTGTGGAGAGAAATGCCCCAGTTTAAGCCGCCTGCATCGGGGTCGCCGCCACTACCATCATGAAATAAGCTTATATCACCTGCCACAGCAGAACCTGCTTTATATGTTTGGCCATTAAAATTACCGTTTGCAAGGCTTGAATTAATATATCTTACTGCTATACCTAATCCTAAATTATCAGATAGCTTACGTGAATAGCCAAAATCTAATCCAAATTCTCTTGGCCTGTTAGAACCAATAGACTGGCCACTCTGGTCAGTAAATTCAATATTACCTAAACTGAAATATCTTAAAGAACCGGAAATAGTTTGGGTTTCATCTAACTGATAATATCCGGCTAAAGCTGCTAAATAAACATCACTAAGTCCTAAACCTTTTAACCATGGAGTATAGGAAACACTTATTGCAGATTTGCTTAGCGCAAATGGCAGCTTTGCCTGGTTCCAAAAAGAGGAATTTGCATCAGGTGATGTAGCAATCCCAACATCTCCCATACCGCCTGACCGGGCATCGGGTGATATCCTTAAAAAAGGTACTGCAGTAGTTACAACATTAATAGAGTTTGTTGTTTGTGCGTTAACACTTATTACACTTATCATCATTGCTGATAAGGCAATTAATTTCAACCTTTGTTTCATGCTTATTTGTGCTTAATTAGGTAGAGCTGGGGTTATAGCTGAGTAGTTTTAGATACAGTAAAAATATAGTTTTCTTTTAACAGCCCACTAAAATATTAAAATACATATAAAAGACATAATTTAATACATAACGCTGCATTGCATTTTTTTGAATACTTTATTTTGAGCTTATTGAACGGCGAAGAGAAGATTTTATTGTTAATAAAACAGTGTTACTGAGTGTTTTTTTAATATTTCTTTTATACATAACACGATGAATTGTGAATACTTTGCAAAAGTATGAATAGAGTTTTCAAAATTGCCGCTAACGTTTGAATGTTTATCAGTAAAGTAATTATATTCGCAGTGTTAAGCGTAACCCCGCTGCACAATAATCAAGAAAACCCTTCGTTAAATCAATCGCTAAACGAATGCACATGTTAAAGTTATTATCTGCCAGGAATATTTTCACTCTTCTTCTTGTTTCATTATCATTTATGTCTTGTAAAAATGGAAGCATTTTTGGCAAGAAAAAAGATAAATCTTCAGCTACCGGCTGGAATTATGATGATAAGAATTATGGAAACTTCCATGTATTAAAAGCCAAAGAGCAAAAGGCCGGTCCCGGTCTTATTTTTGTTCAGGGCGGTACTTTTACAATGGGCGCCAGGGAAGAAGATGTAATGGGTGACTGGAATAATATTCCACGTCGTGTTACAGTAAATTCATTTTACATTGATGAAACTGAAGTAGCTAACGTTCATTACCGTGAATATCTTTACTGGCTTGGAAATACATTTGATAATGATACGATGGTGATGAGCCGTGCCTTACCAGATACGTTGGTTTGGAGAAGTGAGTTAGCATTTAACGAACCTTATGTTGAATACTACTTCCGTTATCCTGCCTATAATTATTATCCTGTAGTGGGTGTAACCTGGGAGCAGGCACACGATTTTTGTATCTGGAGAACAGACAGGGTAAACGAAAAAATATTAATTGATAAAGATTATTTAAATAAGAAAGCACCTTTATCTGCAATGAAACAGGGAGGTGGAGACCAGACTTTTAATACAGATACTTATTTAATGAACCCTGAACTTATTAATAATAAAACTGCACCTAAAAAAGGTGGATTAAAGGATGTGAGCGGCAGAACAAGAAAAGTAATCACATTCGAAGATGGTTTATTATTACCCGGCTATCGTTTACCAACTGAAGCAGAGTGGGAATATGCTGCTTATGGTATCATCAATCAAAATCCTAATCCAAAAAAGAAAGAGAAAAAGCGGGGCGAAGAGTTGATAGCAAACCAACAGGTTTATTCATGGAGCCATAATGTTAATGGTATGCGTGATAACCGTCGCGGTAGCTGGCAAGGGCA
>JAQBNL010000011.1 GCA_028288585.1 Chitinophagaceae bacterium
TCCTCATTGCAGGGTTTGCAAAATGTTGCCCAAAAATTTATCACCAATACCGAATCTGATGTAGCAATATAATCCTGCAACATGGTAACTTTCCATGCTGGAATGGTTTGCGCCTTTGCTGAAACAATACCTGTAAATAACAGTAGTAATAAAATGCTTTTCAAAAATTTCATATGGCAAAAATACAAAGTAAATTCTCCCTGGTGCTTTCTTAAGGTTTTTGCGCTTTGCCCATTTCAGTTTAATTTCGCAAACTCATTAATCAATCATAAATCTTAATAGTATGGCTTACGACGTAATAGTTTTAGGAAGCGGACCGGGTGGTTATCCTGCAGCAATAAGGGCATCACAATTGGGCAAAAAAGTAGTAATTGTTGAAAGAGAACTTCTTGGTGGAATTTGCCTTAACTGGGGTTGTATTCCCACAAAAGCATTATTAAAAAGCGCACAGGTTTTTGAATATGCCAAACACGCAGCTGATTATGGAGTGGATATAACTGAGCCTAAACAAAATTTTGGAAATATAATAAAACGCAGCAGGGGCGTTGCTGATAAAATGAGTAAGGGTGTTCAATTCCTTATGAAAAAAAATAAGATAGATGTGGTTATGGGCACAGGAAAATTATTAGCTCCCGGTAAACTGGAAGTAGCCGGCGCAGATGGAAAGAAGCAGGTGCTTGAAGCAAAAAATATTATTATAGCAACCGGCGGAAGAGCAAGGCAACTTCCTTCTTTACCGATAGATGGTAAAAAAATAATTGGCTATCGGGAGGCTATGGTTCTGCCACAACAACCAAAGAGTATGCTTGTTGTTGGCTCCGGGGCAATCGGCTCTGAATTCGCTTATTTTTATAACAGCATTGGAACAAAAATTACCATTGTAGAATTTTTACCAAGAATTGTTCCTGTAGAAGATGAGGATATTTCCAAAGAACTGGAAAAGCAATTTAAAAAACAGGGAATCGAAGTGTTGACCAATAGTGAAGTACTTAGTGTTGATACAAACGGTGATGGTATAAATGCAAAAGTAAAAACTGCCAACGGAGAAATTAACCTACAGGCTGATATTGTATTGAGCGCAGTTGGTGTTGTTGCCAATATTGAAGGTGTTGGTTTGGAAGAGTTAGGAATTAAAATGGATAAAGGCAGAATTATTGTTGATGCCAACCAACAAACAAATGTGCCAGGTATTTATGCAATTGGAGATTGTACACCCAACCAGGCGTTGGCACATAAAGCAAGTAAAGAAGGAATAAATGCAGCAGAACATCTTGCAGGTCATAAGCCCGAGCCAATTGATTATAATAATGTTCCGGGTTGCACTTATTGTTCTCCGGAGATCGCATCTGTTGGTCTTACTGAAAAAGCGGCTAAGGATGCAGGCTACGAAATTAAGGTTGGTAAATTTCCCTTTTTGGCAAGCGGGAAAGCAAGCGCAGCAGGTGCAACAGAAGGCTTTGTAAAAGTAATTTACGATGCAAAATATGGAGAGTTTTTAGGTTGTCATATGATTGGCAGTAATGTTACTGAAATTATTGCTGAAGCAGTAGTTGCCCGTAAATTAGAAACAACTGCACACGAAATACTTAATGCAATTCATCCGCATCCAACTATAAGCGAAGGATTGAAAGAGGCAACAGCAGTAGCATATGGGGAGGCAATAGATATTTAATTATCTGAACTGGAATTTGTAGGATATATGGGATTATAGGAAAATAAACGCTCCATTCTTATACGATTAATATAATACTCAGAGAATTAAATAATAACTATTTCACATCCCATAAATCTTATAATCCAAAAAATCCCAGTTCCCACAATTAGTAATTACTTCCAAACACCTTACGGAGTATTTCAGTTACTCTTGCAACAGGATCTTTTCTTATTAGTTGTTCCTGTAAACCAACGTGGTAAAATAATCCGCTCAAAGCTTTTTCAGTAACATAGGCGCCAAGGTCAGTGTTAACGGGAGTTCTGCTAAACCTGTTGTAGACTGAAAATACATCGTTCCAGTATTTTGTAGCATTTACATTTGTCAATGACCTGTCAATTACAGGGCGAAACGCTGAAGTTAATTGTTGTGTAGTAGTTCTTTTTAAATATTCAGTTGCTGCAAAATCACCGCCACGCAAAATCCCGATGGCATCTGTGATGGTCATTTGCTGTATGGAATTCCAAAAAATATTCCCAACAAATTTTGATGCATCTTCAGCGGCCCTGTTCATGGAAAGTATTGCTTTATCCACTGTACCTCCAAAGCCAACATCTCTTAAAGTTTTCTCTACCTTTTGCGCTTCAGGTGGCATTAAAATCCTGATGATATCATCACCAAAAAAACCGTTCATTAAAGAAAGCCGTTTGGTGGTTGTATCCGTACCCACTCTCAAAGCTTCTTTAAGGCCCGAAGCAATTTCAGCATTGCTCAAAGTGCCGATTCCGGCGCCGTTATTAATGGAGCCTAACACCTGCCTTGCAGTATCACATCCTGACAGTGTAAAAGCCAGGAAAGAAAGAATAATAAAAATTTTTTTCATAAAATGGTTTGATATAACATTTCAAGTAAGATGCCAACTCTTTGATTTTAAGTTGAATTGGGAAATTTAATTAACATTTTCATTACTTTGGAGCATCAATAAAAAATCTATATGAAAAAAATTGCAGTTCTTGGTGCAGGAATGATTGGCAGGGCAATCGCTCTTGATCTTGCTGAAAAATTTGATGTAACATCAATTGATATCAGCGACAATTCTTTAAGAATACTACAAAACAAAAACCCCGGCATTAAGGTTCTTAAAAACGACCTTGGAGATCATAAAAATTACCCTGAACTGTTACTGCCGTTTGATTTTATTGTAACGGCTGTGCCCGGGTTTATGGGTTATAAAACATTAGAGGCTGTTATTCTTTCTAAAAAAAATGTAGTTGATATCTCCTTCTTCCCGGAAAATGCTTTGCAACTTAACAAACTTGCAAAAGAAAATAACGTAACAGCAATCGTGGATTGCGGCGTGGCTCCGGGTATGAGTAATCTCATTTTGGGATACTACAATGAAAGGATGCAAATAGAAAACTTTGAATGTATGGTAGGCGGTTTGCCAAAAGAAAAAATAAAACCTTTTGAATACAAAGCTCCATTCTCTCCTATTGATGTAATTGAAGAATATACCAGGCCGGCAAGATTTATTGAAGACGGCAAATTAGTTACAAAACCTGCGTTGACAGATGCGGAATTAATTCATTTTGATAAGGCCGGAACACTGGAATCTTTTAACACTGATGGCTTGCGGTCGTTGTTGTTTACAATGCCGGGTATACCCAACATGAAAGAAAAAACACTGCGTTATCCCGGCCATATTAACCTGATGAAGGATTTAATAGAGGGTGGATTTTTTGATGAAGAAAAAATTGATATTAGAGGAATGCAAATGTCCCCGCTGGAATTTTCATCTGCAATTCTGTTTAACCAATGGAAATTGGGAGAAGAGGAAGAAGAATTTACAGTTATGCAAATTAAAATTTCGGGAAAGGAGAACGGCAAAGAAAAAGCTATTCTCTACGAATTGTATGACGAATATGATCCTGTAACAAAAACATCTTCCATGGCACGAACAACAGGTTACACGTGTACTGCCGCATTAAATCTCCTCGCCAATAATCTGTTCAATGAAAAAGGTGTGTTTCCCCCGGAGCTAATCGGGAAGCATGAGCAATGCTTTACTTTTATTTTAAATTATTTAAAAGAAAGGAATGTGATATACAAGGTTATTGAAACCTAAAAATGAAGTAGGTATTAAAATTTATTCCTTTACAAACCTTATGGTTTTAATTTCCTTGCCCTCTCCTATTTTCAGAAAGTAAATACCGGCGGGTAATTGCTGGATAGTGATGGTAGTTTTTTGGGTAAGTAATATCTGGGATATAACTACGCCTCCGTAAACATTGCACACAGTAACTGTTTGACCAATAATATCTGATGCATTTTTACTCTCGAGATTAATAAATTTTATTGCAGGATTAGGAAACAATGAAATAGTAGTTTTTGTTGCGACCGGGTCGATGGCTGCGGCACGTTGCACAGAATTACTATCACATACGGTGGAATTTAAAAAAGAATTACGTGCGCCGCCTATTGCAAACATACTTCTCATTTTTACTGCCTGGCCTTTGCTAAACATATGCATACATGCATCATCAGTAAGATCCATAAAATTCATAAACATGTCTCCGCTACCATTTATTGAGCAAGATGTTTTATGAGGAAAAGAGGGACATCCATTATTAAAATTCTGTTGCGGAGGCGTATCTGCAATACCATCATCACCACAATTTGCATCTCCCCATATATGTTTTAATCCTAACCAATGCCCAATTTCGTGTGTTAATGTTCTGCCTTTATTAAATGGAGCTGTGAGAATACCTGTGGTGCCAAAAACATTGTATTGTATTACCACTCCATCTCTATCAGCCTGTGAGCCGGGAAGGCTGGAATAACCAAGACTTCTCCCAAATAAGTTACAAACCCAGATATTTAAATAGCGTTTTGAATCCCATGCATTATCTCCGCCCTGTGCAGAATATTTCATACCATCGTCAGCAGTCCAGCTTTGTTCTGATGTATACTTACGAATGATTCCCGTTGTTGCCTTTCCTCCGGCATCAATCTTTGCAAGGCAAAAAACAATTTTTGCATCTGCAGACAAGGGCGCAAAAGCAGCCGGTATATTTGATACATCAGTATTTAACTGGCGATAATCATTATTTAAAGACTGGAGCTGGGAGAGAATTTGTGCGTCACTAATATTTTGAGTGCCATTATTATATAGAACATGAATTACAACAGGTATAATTATAACTTCATTGGCGTTGGTATCTCTTGCAGGCTTGGTTGCTTCGGCACTACGACTATTAAGCAAGGAATTGGTAACAGGATATTTTTTATGATACTCATAGGTATCACAACGCTGTGCATTTGCTGAAGAAGAGATAAAAATAAAAACCAGGCTATACGCCAGCAGTTTTATTTCCCTATTCAATTCCATTGTTTTTCTTTGTTTCAGATGGTACAAATAAATCCTTTCTAGTTTTTTAAATACGGTCTTACAATGGACGTTTGGAGCAGTTTGGTAGAACACAACTCTGAGTGATAAAAATTACCTGGTATAATTACGTTAGGGAGAGTATTAACCGATAACAGAGGTGTTGAACGCAAAGAAAATATAAATTACCCGTAAATGCAAGGGAATATTGTTTTCTTTTACAATTCAGTTAACGTACAAACCGTGTTCGTTTGCTATTTTTACGTGTAAAAACAGGTTATGCTTAAAAGAATTTTTACTATAGGACTTCTATCGTTGTTTGCTGCATGTAATTCAGGAAATAGATCCGATGATGGCGGAGATACTGGAAATGGCATAGCGGCCCCTCAACCTATTACCTTTTCAATAGATACTGTACTCCCACATGATCCGCAGGCCTATACACAAGGATTGCAATTTTATAACGGGAAGCTATATGAAGGAACCGGGGATTATGAGAATTCATCTCTTAGAATTGTAGATATAAAGACAGGCACACCAGAAAAAATCTATAAAATGGGCAGTAAGGAAATTTTTGGCGAAGGCATTACTATTTTTAAAAACAAGATTTACCAGCTTACATGGCAGAGTAAAAAAATATTTATTTATAATCTGAATGATATCATGCATCCCATAAAAACATTCAGTTGGACAGTAGGAAGGGCTGAAGGGTGGGGAATTACCAATGATGGTAATAACCTAATAATCAGTGATGGAAGTGATACAATTTATTATGCTTTGCCAGATGAAGAAAAAAACGAAATGAAAATTATTAAGGAAATCTATGTAGCTGATAATACCGGAATATTGGATAGCATTAATGAACTTGAATTTATTGATGGTTATATTTTTGCCAACCGCTACCAGACAAATGATATTTTAAAGATTGATACAGCTAACGGACACGTAGTTGGAAAAATGGATCTTACAGGATTATTGGCGCAATACGATGCAAAAGAAATAAGCAACAGAACTGATGTTTTAAATGGTATCGCTTACGATAGTGCAACAAAAAAACTATACATTACAGGTAAAAGATGGCCTAAAATGTTTGAAGTAAAGTTGAATAAATAAAATTCATGGGGCAAATAAATTACCTATCTATTCCCATCTTCTGTGTAAGCTCTTTAAATCTTGGATCAGTTTTTAATTCTTTTAGCATTGGATACCGAATGCAGAAGATCATTCCAAGACAGGCAATTCCGATCCGCTGCTCATAAGTTTTATTAAGATAATGAAATGCCTTATCAAAATCTTTTAATCCTGAATAAAGAAATGCATAATCCATATGCAGAATAGTTCCGGGTTCGTCTCTTTCTCTTTGTTTTATTTTTTCAAGACACTCAAAAGCTTTGTCAGTATAACCTGCAGCGGCATAAGCATGACCGAGTGAACTAAGACCTTTAAGTGGATTGCCAATGAGTTTGTGATATTGCTCAAAATCTTTTACCGCTTTTTCATTTTCGCCTTTGGCAAGAAAGATCATTCCTCTTCCTTCAAAACCTCTGCGGTATGTAGGATCCATTTCAATTATCCTGTCGTACTGTGCCAGGGCTTCTTCAAATCTTCCCGCAAACGAATAAGCATCAGCAAGATTACTCATAAGTGGCATGGAAAGTGGATCGAGTTTAACAGCCTGCTCCATTTTTTCAATCGCTTTTATAAAATCGCCTTTGGCAATAAGGAACCATCCATGCACCTGGTTGATAAGAGATGAATTAAGGCAAAGGCTCAATGCTTTATTCAGCGAAGCTTCTGCCCCATCAAAATCCCAGTTGTGAAAAAATTTAATGGTGGCAAGCGAAAGGTGCGACTCAGCATTATTTGGATCAAGCTCAATTGCTTTCAATGTATAATCTTTTGCTTTGGGAAAAGCTTCTGTCGGAGCCATTATTCCAGTTGAACCTAAAAAAGAATAACAAAATGAAAGCGCACAATAAGGTAATGCAAAATCAGGATCCATTGTGATCACTTCCTCAAAAATTGCAATGGCCTTTTTTATATCTTCAGGATTCGACCTGTTCCAGTGATAACGTCCCTTCAAGTAAAGATTGTAGGCATCAATGTTATCTGTTAACGGCTTTATAATATGCTCTTTCTCTTCTTTCTTTACCGCAAAATTTTCTTTGAGCCGGTTAACTATCTTAAGCGATATTTCATCCTGCACCTGGAAAATATCTTCCAGATCACTGTCGTAAACCTCTGACCATATATGATAACCATCAGCAGTATTAATGAGCTGAGCAGTTATTCTAATTCTTTTTCCAGCCTTGCGTATACTCCCTTCCAGCACTGTTGACACGCCAAGTGTAATTCCAATTTTTCGTACATCTTCATTTTTCCCTTTAAATGAAAATGATGAAGTACGTGCTGTTACCTGCAGCCCGTCAACACGGGTAAGTGCATTAAGAATTTCTTCAGAGATACCATCGCTGAAATATTCATTCTCGGGATCGGCGCTCATATTTACAAAAGGGAGCACAGCAATACTTTTTTCACTGCCTGCTTTTACATTTATCTGCGACGCAGTAGGAACTACAAGCTCTTCATTGGCTACTGCATACACTCCCACCTGCCGCTTTACATTTTTTAAATTGTATTTGCCAAGAAGAACAGTGTTTATTGCAGGTTGATTTTTTACTTCATCAAAAACTTTATCGGAGATAAGTACAGCGCCAGGTAATGATAATGCCTCGATCCGTGATGCAAGATTAACACTGTCACCATACACACCTTCATGATCGTAAACAATATCACCGGAATGTATGCCAATCCTTAATGATACTTTTGGCTCTTTTTGTAATTCTTTTTGTATATCGATCGCAGATTGTACAGCATCAATGGCGCTGTTAAAAATGCTCAGCGTACCATCACCAAAATACTGGATGATCTTACCATTATGTCCGGGAATAAATTTTTCTAATGTTTGCCGCTGGCGGTCTCTTAATATTTTTGCTTCCCCTTCATTCTCCCCCATTAACGCAGTATAGCCCGTCATGTCAGCAAACATAATAGCTGCAAGCTGTCTCACTTTTTTTGGTGATGTTTCGGGATCAATTGCTGCTGTTTGCATTAAACAGGATTAAGGAAGAAAATAAAATTCTACGCCTTGTTCAAATTTAAAACAAATAAGTGGAAACTATAGCGCTTCAATAACTAACTTCATCACATATAAATATATATTAATGCCCATCCTCAATTTTGAATTTAAAGCAAGAACCACTGATTTAGGTAATTTAGAAAACAAGTTATTAAATCTTAACCCAAAATTTATTGGCGAAGACAATCAAACCGATACTTATTTTAATGTACCCAATGGAAGACTGAAATTAAGAGAAGGCAATATTGAGAATTCTCTTATTTATTATGAGAGACAAAATACCGCCGGTGCAAAACAATCTGATGTTTTATTGTATCATCACAACCCGGATAAAACTTTAAAGGATATTCTTATAAAACTGCATGGCATTAAAGTAATAGTGGAAAAAAGAAGAAGAATTTACTTTATCGATAATGTAAAATTTCATTTTGACACCATACCGCAATTGGGAAAATTTATAGAGGTGGAAGCTATCGACACCGGCGGAATCCTGGGAATTGAAAAATTAAAAGAGCAGGCAAATAAATATGCTGCATTTTTCAACGTAAAATCTTCAGACTATATAGCTTTATCTTACAGCGACATGCTCTTAGAAAAATAACTATCTCCCAATAGCTCCAAAATTAATCCGGAAATTTTATATTGACCTTCAACGCATTGCCTGCTAGTTTTTTTTAAATATATCTTTTATGATTTTGTGGACACGTAATTGCCTATATAGGGTATGAATGTCCAAATCATATACCTCACAAAGAAAGACAGGAAGCTATCCGGAATTGCAAAAGACATTGCTTTCAATATCACCAATAAATTACAATCCTTAACCAGGGAAATAGAAAAGGAAAATGCCGGGATATTTATTTATTTTGGAGATGGGCATTCTAAAATAAAAATAAAAGCAAGTTCAAAATTAGAGCATGCTATTTCAATGCTTATATAACTTGTTTTTTAACCTGTATATAAATTGTATACTGTGATAAAATTCATCTCACATCATATACTTGCTAATAATATCTATAGTGATTACCTGGCAATCCATTTAAATGACAAGATGATTAAATTAAGATGCAAAAATCATAATCATGCAAACAGTATATATCTGTTAGCAATAATTGCTTACCTA
This sequence comes from Chitinophagaceae bacterium, assembly GCA_028288585.1. GTDB lineage: Bacteria > Bacteroidota > Bacteroidia > Chitinophagales > Chitinophagaceae > Ginsengibacter. Next base: position 9,299 of record JAQBNL010000011.1, read on the forward strand.
AATTTTTGATAGATACAACTTGTTGTAAGGATTTTAGAAAAGTGGTTGAACTATGTTTGGCAGGTTTATAACTTTGCTCTAACTGATACAGGTACTTAATGCGTTATAATATAAATCAGCGAGCTGCACTTTTCTTTATTCAACAATGCTTTCCAATTGGAAACATAACCATTCCAGGCTGCATGCAAAAGATTATTTTTCCCGGTTTTATATTTCTCACTCAGCATGCTTACATAAAAGCTATCATACCACATAGGTTTTATTTCTTTTAATTGTAACCCATGCTGTAATAATAATTGGGTTATTGATGCCGGTGAAAAATGATACAAATGACGGGGCACATCGTATGCCGCCCAAAATTGATTATAAACTTTTGCATCATAACAGGTATAATTGGGAACCGCAATAAATAAGGACCCCGTTGGTTTTAATATTTTTTTTAACTGCCCCATATATGCATGCAGATCATGCACATGTTCCAGCACATGCCACAAGGTAATGGCATCAAAAGTTTTGGAGCCGGGGTTAAAGAGTTCTTCCGGAGGCTGTAAACTTAGCCCGTATAATTGTTGGGCATTTTCTCTTGCCGTTTCATCAGGCTCAAGCCCTGTTGCCTCCCATCCGGCTTGCTCCATTATATGTAAATAAGCTCCTGTTCCGGCTCCTATATCTAAAATTTTTCCTGTTGAAAGCCTTGTATATTTTTCAACAAGTTTTCTTTTTCCTCTTAATGTTCTCTTTCTAACAAAATGATACATTGAATTAATCAATCCCTTCTTTGTGTCACTGTGAGAGATATAGTCTTCAGACTTATAATATTTTTCTAGTTCATTTTTATCTGGAATACCCTGGGTAAACCTTGCAGTGCATATATTACATTGCCATATTTCAAATACCTCGCCGGAAACGGTATGATCTTTTGCAGATAAAACCTTTACAATGTTTTGTGCATTACAGCAGGGACAGGCAGAATAAACCATCATCATCTCACTTTGCTGCAAAGAAAATATAAAATACCCATTGAGCTTATTCTTTGTTTTAAATATTTAATCTTTCTTTATAATATTTTAGAGGAATTTTACACAGATGAATTTTGCCTTAATAAAAAATAAGATCCGCCACGGAAGCTTCTTTGTGCCATTCCGTTTTCAAATTGTTTTACTAACCATTGTTTTATTTGCAGCTTATTATTGGCTTAAAAAAACAAGCGTTCTCCCTGAAACATCTTATACGGCAATTATAGACTTGTTTATTACGGTGGCCATGGCGTTTATAGCTGCTGTTTTTGCCATAAGCTTTATTACCGCTGTTGTTCCCTGGATGTTTTTTTTATTCAATAAAAAAAGAGGAAATATTTCTATAAAAGTAAAAACCGCTTCCCATCAAAATGTTATTAATGAAAAGCAGCAGGTAAGTATCAATATCAACCCCATTCTTCCTCCTTTATTGGGATATATAAGACTGCGACTTCATTATGATGATGAAAATATTTCGCCAAAATTTTCTTTAATAAATAAACAATCAAAAACTAAATTTTTTTCTTCTTCTCTTAATGGAATATATAACTGGCCTTTACCGGAAATTAAAGAATACAAAGTGAGCAATGCAATTATTTATTTTGAAGATATGTTTCAGTTTTTTTCTTTTGCCGCTTCATTGCCGGCCCAGGATAACTTCTTTACACAACCTGAAAATAATGCATCTTCAGAATTAAAAGTTCAGCCAAAAAAAACAGAAGATACCAATACCCGGATAGACCAAATACGAAAAGTGGAAGGTGAATTTTTGAGTTATAAAAATTTTGAAAACAATGACGATGTAAGAAGAATTGTGTGGAAAATTTATGCAAAAAATAAAGAGCTGGTTGTAAGAATCCCAGAAACGAATGACCCGTACGCTTCACATGTATATTTTTATGCATCTTACTATAATGCACTGGAAACAGGCCTTTACAGCGATTTCTTTACAATCTTCCTGAATTATTATAAAACAATGGTATGGAATGCTTACCGGCAATTAAGCAAACAAAATGTATTAATAAAATATATTCCTGACCAGGAAAGCAAAACAACTTTTGCTGATGATCCGCTGGAGAAAATAAAATATATTATCAGTACATCAGAATGGCAAACGCAAAAAGATCTTCATCATTATTTTAAAAAAGAAGAAGCTTCCGTTTTATGCATATCATCTTTAATAGAAGCAAAGGAAGTAGAAAATATTTTAGACAGAACGGGAAAAGACCTCGTGATTATTTTTGTACAGATTAGCAATGCTTTTGGCAAAATGGATATTAAAGACTGGGTGCAATGGATCTTTATAAAACCTGAAGAAGACGGGCTTGATAAACTAAGGCTGATGTGGAATATATCCCCCTTAAAAAGGAAAATAACTGAGAATGAAAATAAGATCAGGGCTATACTCAATAAAAGTGAGAGCGAAGTACTAGTTGTTTAACAGAATGAAAATAGAAAAATTACATAGCACTAAAAAGATTGCAGCACAGTTGTTGCTGCTCATTCTGCCTGCATGCGCTGTTGGGGCATATATGCTTTGGCATATCAACCAATATTATTCTGTTCTCAATAATCAATGGGTAAAGCACAGTTTGTTTTTAGCAGCAGGATTAATAACCGGCAGCATCCTTTATAACTATAGGTTTCGGTTTATTTCCACTTTTATCCCTTTAATATTGTTACTGGTTATTATCAGCAGGGTGATTCGTATTGTTTTTACCGGGGAGTTTTCAGCTTTTTATGCGTCAACTAACTTTTATATTTTTTCTTTTCTATTTACTGCCGGCTGGCTTATTGGTTGGGGCTTTGCCAGGATGCGGTATTTCCCGATTATTTTATCCGCTGTATTATTAGCCATACAAATAGTTGTAGTAAGTAAAACAACTGATATCACTGCACAAAAATTAATTATTGCGTTTGCGCCTGTTTTGGTCTTTGCCCTCTACATTATTTATACCGCAGAACTTGTACGAAATATGAATGACGATGAACCTGCATTTGCATGGTTTATAGGGAAAAAATTAACAGGCTTTGCAGTAGTAGCCACTCTCCTTTTAATATTGATACTCTCTTTTTTTAATAAAGAATTTAAAGCGATAGAAAAAGAATTTGGCGGGCAAGGAAAGCAACAGAAAGAGCAGGATAAAGAAAGCCTTACCAAAGAAAATAAAGATGGAACGATAAGTAATAAAAAAGAAATGGGAATGAGTGGCGGAAGAAAGTCTTCCAAGAGGCTGGTATTTATTGCCAAACTCGATAACTATTTTCCCGGTACGGAAATGCCCAACCCGCTTTACTTTACGTACGACTATTTTACAAAGTTTGATACGCTTACGCAGACCCTGGAAACGGATAGCCTTATGCCTTCCAACGATCTTTTTCAACCCGATCCTTCTAAAATTCCATTATACTTCACTCAAACAGATTCCTCTGTTCTGCTAAAAGCAAAAGGAAATTTAAAAAGAAAGATCGTTACCACAGAAGTATATAAAGCATTGTTATCACCTAAAGATTTTCTTGCGCCGAGCACTGCATTTTTTTGCCAGCCAATTGCAGTTGAAAGAGAATACAAGCAACAATTTAAGAGTGCCTACCGTGCAAAAATGTATGTGAGCGATTTAAACAGCGCTTATTTTATTTATAATCCTGCAGGTAATACAGAGCTTGAAAACTTTCAGCAGCAACGGTTTGAAGAACTGCGTAAAGTAACGAACTGGAATAATGAGGACAGGAATTTTATGAACTATTATACTTTCATCCCCAAAGGCGATTCATATGATTCTATAAGAGCTTTAGCGCAACACCTTACCACAAGTGCAACAATGCCGATTGATAAAATGATCGCAGTTAGAAATTACTTCTTAAGTAAAGATGAAGACGGGCAGCCATTGTTTAGATATACAGATAACCCCGGCATACCTGGTTTACCGAGCGCCAATAAACTTACTTTCTTTTTATTTGAAAACCGTAAAGGATATTGCGCCTATTTTGCCGGCGCAACATTATTCTTATTAAGGGCCTTAGGCATTCCTTCAAGGGTGGCTACAGGTTTTTTAACGGTTGACAGGAGTGATAAGAACAAAGGCTGGTATTGGTTTTATGAAGACCAGGCGCATGCATGGGTGCAGGCTTATTTTCCCGGTTATGGATGGATAGATTTTGATACTACGGTACCCAGCACTGAGCAGCAGCAATCTCCTGCACCCGATGGTACTCCTCCCATTACAGTTCAATCAGCGCAATTTGTTTCGTTTGGTAAAGTGCTGAATGTTGATACAACCAAAAAGAGAGTTGAGATGGAGGTGAACAAAATGATCTTTCATGATAAAGTATTTGAACTGAAAGAATCTGTAAAACTCGATATGGATGTATCCTTAGCCACCATAAATAAAGACACAGGAATAGTTTCTTTAAGCGAATTAAAAAAGGGAATGGAAATAACTGCAATGTCTTTTTCTGAGGAGATAAAAAATATTATCCCTCTTGACAGCAACAGTTCACATGAAATCTTTTCAAAAATTCCAAAGCCGGCTCCTATTGATGAAATAACAATTCTTGATACTGAAAAAGAAAAGCAGCAAAAAAAAGAGGTAAAAAAAGAAAAGAAGGAATTCAGCTTACTTACAACCTTATGGATTTCGCTGGCAATTATTGGTGGATTGATTTTACTTGTATGGAGTATGCCCTGGCTAATTTACCGGTGGTTTAAATTTAAAGCATTACAAAACTCAGGATCAAGACAAAAAGCTTACTGGTCATACACTTCAGCCATGTACCTGCTGAATCAATTAGGTTTTGCAAGGAACGGGCTGTCTCCCTTAGAATTTGCCAAACAGGAAATTGATCCACGTTTCAAAACGAATTTTTCTTCTTTTATCCAGGCTTACTTAAAAACAAAATATTCAACACAACCATTTACATCATCTGAAGAAAATATTGTAAGAAACTTTTACTCACCTTTTGACAGTTCAGTTAAGAGTCAAATTCCATTTAAGCAGCGCTTTAATAAATTTTCAAACGTCTACAGAACAATAAATTATTTTACCAAACCAAAAGTATAATTGACAATAAACAACAATGCAATAAACTAATAAACTGATAAACTATTTTTTTTATGGAACAGCAGGTAAACACTGAAACAGCTTTGCAAAATATACAACGCTTAACAGATAATATTGAAACAGTAATCAAGGGCAAACGCAACCAAATAAAATTTGTACTAACTGCCTTGCTTGCAAAGGGGCATATCCTTATGGAAGATAACCCGGGAACCGGAAAGACTGTAATGGCAAGGACTTTGGCGCAAAGTATTTCAGGGAGCCATGACCAAAGTGTAAATTTTAAACGCATACAATTTACGCCTGACCTGCTGCCGATGGATCTTATCGGCTCTCATATTTTTGACGATGTAAAAAAAGAATTCATCTTTAAAAAAGGGCCACTGTTTTGCAATGTATTGCTGGCAGATGAGATCAACAGGGCTTCACCAAAGGTGCAATCAGCGTTGCTTGAGTGCATGGCAGAAAACCAGATTACTATGGGAGAAATAACCTACAAACTTGATAACCTTTTTTTTACGATAGCAACACAAAACCCGGTGGAGATGGAAGGCACCTATCCCCTGCCTGCAGCACAATTAGACAGGTTTTTTATAAAAATAATTTTTGGTTATGTAGATGAAGAAACCGAACTGGACATCTATAAAGATTATCTCGGCATAAATAATAATCTAAACAATGTTCAACAGGTGCTTGGCATAGATGAAATTCTTTTTCTGCAACAGCAAAGTGAAAATGTTTTTGTTCACGATGAAATTATTAAAGCGGTGAGAAATATTGTATGGGCAACCAGGAGACACCAGGATATTTTACTGGGCGGCAGTACCCGCAGCGGAATAACCTTCCTCAAATGTTTAAAGGCGTATGCTTTGGTTAATGGAAGAACTTATGTTATTGAAGATGACGTAAATGATTTATGCCAGCCTGTTTTAGACCACCGCCTTATCTATCGTAATAAAGAAGCTAAGGCAAATGCACTTGGCAATATCAGGAATGCAGAAATGGAAAGGCTTTCCAAATTAAAGATCAATGCATAGGTACTATGGGTAAATTTTCTATTTATATATTAGTCCTATTCCTGTCAATGGTCAATGGTCAATGGTCAATGGCCCAGGATGCTGCCAAACGCTATGAGATAGATGCAAAGCGGATTGGCGTACAGCCTTATGATAAAGATGCATTGCCAAGAAGCCGCGAATTTATAAGGCTTGACAGTACTTATTATGTTGGCCATTATTATGAAGGCATTTATAAATATGAGAGGGCAGCAGATTATTTGGGATATAAAAACTGTATCCAGCCTTTAAAAAAAGCACTATTACTTTTTGAAAAGGACTTTAAAAAAGATTTTACAAATGCTCCTCTATATGATATAAAGCAAATGGATATAAGAAGTATCTGCGCTACATTATATGAAAGTTACTCAAATGTAGAGCAGCCGGACTCTGCCATGTGGATATTGGAAAAAGTTCAGAGTTGGAAACTGCCCTACGATTTTATGGAGTATCACATAAAAGCGGCATGGTTAATCCATCGCAACAGGTATCATCTTCATAAGTATTCATTTTTAAAAAATTCTGTAGAAGAAAATGAAGAGCTTGCTCTAAATCATTTATACCAGGCATTAGCACAGGGCAATACAAGCGCAAACTTTTACCTCGCTATCATTTATAACTATTTACAAAATGTAGATTCTACAAAATATTATTATGATTACCTGTTGCAAAATGGCGGCATCTCTTATAATAACTATGCACATTTTAAAAATACTTTGGGACAATTTTCAGAGGCAATTGAAAATTTTGAAAAAGAGAAATTTGCATTTGACAAAAGATTAATTGAGCCTTATTATTTCCTGCCTACATTATATATCAACAGCGGAAGGTCCCTTGATGGCATACACACTGCAAATGAAATTATAACTAAAAATGGCTCCACGCCTGGTTTTGGCTGGTATAATATTGCGCTGGCGAGAAGTTATTTATATAACGGGCAGTTAGATAGCTGTGAAAAAGCAATTGAAAAGGCTGCACAATTTAAAGAGCTGCATCTTGCAACAACATTGGGCCAGGCACAATATGATTTTGCAGTTAATGTAGTTAAGCTGATGCTGGTAAATCAAAAAATAGAGAGGATAAAATTTTTTAACCCCGGGTGGTGGTATTCTATTACTGACCTCTTAAAAATGAGTGAGTTATTTGGCGACATGTTTTTATTAAGATTTGCTATTGTAAATGAATTTGCCAATAACCCTGAACGGCAAAACGTGATATACACTTTATTCAGCAGTGAAAATGTTATTGGCTTTGATGAAGTGTGGAATATGATAAAAGATATAAGTCCTGAATACTTTACAAACTTCTATAAACAAAAAATGGAGACTGAAAAAAGGGAGAATATACAGCGCTATATGCAATTCTTTTATGGAAGTTTTCTTTTTAAAACAGGGAACAACAGCGGCGGTAAACAGATGTTCGAAAATATTCTTTACAAAACATTGCTTGATACTGCACATGAAAAATTATTTTTAGGAAGAGTTGCTGAAACCCTTGCCAGGCAATATGATAAGGAAAATGCAAAAGATAAATATAACAGGATGATCGCTTATTATTTATCAGAATATCCCCAGCTGGTACCCTTTAGCGGGTTTAAAATAAAAATGAAAATGAATGTAACAGGTATTAGTGACGGGATAACAAAAAAAGTAACCAATGAATTAAAAGATTGTAATGTAGACTGGAATGATGGCGGCTATATAGCTATCGCTAATATTAATTTTGAAAAAAAGAAGGAAAAATATGAAGTATATTATTCCGTTCAGAATACTTCGGGAAAAATTATTATACCCAGCCATAGAATACTTTTTAAAAAGCCAAAGGGTTTAGGGAAAGAATTGGCACTAAGATTATTCGGTGTTAATGGCCCGCTGGAATACGAGGTGAATGATTAGCCCTTTATTTTGGAAGTTGATAAGTAGCTCCTGCTGAATCAATAATATACTTATGTTGGTTTCCAACAGATGAACCGGTTATTATTTTATAATCTTTAAAATGATAAAAAATTACTACGGAACCAATAGCAAGAAGTATCAATGCCCAAAGCCCCCAATAAGATTTTTCACCTCTTTCCACAATAACTTCTTCCTCTTCTTTATATTCATTTACTTCCGGATCTTTATCAATTAATAGAGGCTCTTCAACGCTCTTATAAAGATTGTCTACAATAATTGGCTGTAAAAAATTAAAGCTGTTTTCTTTTTCAAAAGATATTATTCCATCGGTATTTTTTTGTATTGAGCCAATGCCTTCTAAATCCAGCTTCTCTCCTGCATTGATCTTTTCTTTCCATTCTTTACAAAAATCATTTAACAGCTCTTCTGCTTCACTTTGCTGAATATGTTTTTTGCCCACAATATATTTTACCAAACCGGGAGATTTTGAATGAGATTCTTTTCTGAATATAATTTCTTCGGATGGGGGTAATAACCTCCTGGTAGCAGCATCTGTTGATGCAGGAGTATTAATAACCTGTAAAATACCAATGCCCGGTAAAATACATTCTTTGCTTTGCAATAAATAAGATGTAATTAATGAATGCATATCAGGCTGCAAAATACATTATGCAATGGATATCCTTAAATAAGGTGTCCGACAGTTAAAAATGCACAATAATTCCTCCGATCACATTTAAACCATAAACAGGATAATTATAGTAGCGCTGGTATTTATTATCCAGTACATTATTAAAGTCAAGCCATGCACTGAACTTTTTATTGATCTTAAATTCTGTACCGGCGCTAAGGTCAGTTCCCTTTAGTTTAATCTCTGTATTATTTTTTAACAGCGCAGGAGCACCTGAAAAGGCAAACAGGTCAGCCTTTAGCAGTACCTGCTTAAATGCATTCCATCTGAAGGAGCCGGTAAGTTGTAAAGGGATAAGATGCCATGCATTGTTATTGTCTTTTAGCCCTGTATAGGTATTTACATCCAATGCTGCGGTAAGTGTAAATTTATCCTGGTTCACCACGCTCATATCGCCATGTATCTGGAGTGCATTCATCTTGCTTTCATTGCGGATAGAAAAACTTTTACCATCATTAAAATCATTTACAAACAGCGGTGTATTATATAAGGTAAGGAAAGCTGCTTTTGCATTAAAGCTGAAATGCTTGCCAATAGTAGCTTTAACGCCGCCGTACAATTCAACTTGTTTGGTGTTCATTAAAAAAGACGGATCAGCCATGTAAGGATTTATCATACTCAGCGATTGGTAACTGTTCTTTATGAACTTACCTACCCACCCTGCCTGTACCCTTAAAACATTGTACTGCAGCTGGGCTTCTCCATATACATTAGGCAACACACTTAGTTTGCCATTATCCCAGCTTGGCGTTGCACCTCCATGAAAAGTAAATTTGTCAGAATTAAAAACCAGCTCCGGTGCTACCTGGAATAAATTGTTTGTGATGTTGGTATTAACCGCTGCTGTCTTGTTGGTAAAATTTGTTATATCAGCTTTTGCAGCAACTTTAAATGAAACAGATTCACCGAATTTTTTCTCTACAGGAGCTTCCAGTATTAGGGTGCTTTCATTTATTTTATTATCTCTTGAAAAAATATGAGCTTCTACATTTGGATTGTAGTTTATGTTAGCATCGTTAACTGCTATATTTCGTAAACCTGCTGCTACGGAAAAGTCCTGGTATTTTCTACTCACAGAATCCTTAGGGTAAGTATGCAATGCATGGTCATAACCATATTGATAATATTGTCTTGCATCAATTCCAACCCTTCCGTATGTTTCGGTCCTGGTCGAAAAAACGCTTCCTGTTCCTTTTAAATGCAGCTCACTAAAATTCTGATTGGTTATTTTCCCTTTGGAAGAAATATAATTTCCATAAAGATTTACAAGGCTCTTTTTGCCATCGCCAAAGCTAACAGCAGCGGCAATGTAAGGTGTTGTATAATTTCCAAAACCTGCTTTTACATAATTTCTTACACCAAGTTGTAAACCGGTATCCTGCATTAAAGCAAGCGGTTTTAAGGAAATTGGCTGGTATGCAAAAAATAAGTTTTGAGCAGGAATATCGTATGCCAGCCTTGGTCTTGAGGTATCTGCTGCTAAAGGAGAAGCAGATAAATTTATCTTAACGGCATTTCTTAATACAGGTTTATAAGATGATGTAATATCGATGGTTTGGCGTTTGGTGGTATCACGTTGTGCAGAGCAATGCAAAATGAAAAATGTAAAAGGCAAAAACAATAATGCTCTTGTAAATTCTAATAATTTTTGAGACCGGTACATCTTTTTCATTTTTAATTTTTCAGTTTTCATTACTGGCTTATCTTGGAATTTAATTTTTCTTCTGCCACCGCCCTGTCAAGCTTTTGCTGTGCTTCATTTTTTATTTCAGCGATGGTTGCATTATTGGCCACACTTTGATACGTTGCCTTTGCATTGAAATAATCTTTCTGCTGCATGAAAATATCTCCCAGCAAAATATATGCTTTGGCAACCCAGTAATCGTATGAGCCTGTAACCTTGATCACTTCCATCGCTGCTTTTTCTGCGGCAGCAAGATTATTTGAAGAGTAATAACAATTCGCTATCTCATATCTTGCTTCTGCACCCCATGCTGATTTATTAATGGCAGCAACTGATCTAAAAGCTGTGATCGCCTGCTCACACTGATTGTTAGCCTGTAAAGATTTTCCCAGTACAAGATTGGCAATCGACTTATCATCGGTGCTTAAACCTTTTTTAGTTAGTAATTCCTGCGCTGCAGTATTTGCCTGTGCATAATCTTTAGTTTGATAATAACTTCTCACCAAACCACGTAAAGCTTCCAATTGATTTTCCTGTGTAACAGCAATTTCTCTCAACTTAGTGAAGTAAGTTTTTGCTGCAGGATAATCCTGTAATTCAAAATAAGAGAGCCTTGCTGCATTCAACGCAGATAATTCAGCGTATTTGCTATTGCCTTTATTTATTACAGCGGCGTAACCGGCAACTGCATTTTTAAAGTCTTTACTCTTTACATAACATTCACTGCGTAAATAATATGCCTGCAGTGAAAATGATCCATCAGGATAACGGTTTAAATAGTTATTAAAGCCAGCAATGGCATTTGCACAATCGCCATTATTGTATTTTAATTCTGCGGCGGCATAGGTCAATGAATCTGCTTCGGTAACGCTTATAGATTTTCCTGAACGTTTTAAAAAATCTACATATTCATTCGGTTTCCCTTCTTCTACATAAATATTTTTTATGTTATCAAGCGCCTCATCAGCCTCTGCAGATTGTGGATATTGGCTAACAAGTTTTTGGTAATTACTTAGGGCCTCATTGTTGCTGTTAAGGTTATAATAACTCAATCCCAATTTTAGATAAGTCTGTGGTTTTAATCTATTTGCAGAAGGAAGTGACAATAACGTATTAAGATAAGGGATAGCATCTCTAAACCTTTCATCTGCCATATAAGTATTGGCAATTTCCATAGTTACATCCGGAATAAGATCGCTTGAAGGATATTGTCTTGAAAGTGTATTTAATATTCTTATTTTCTCTCCTGAACTTTTTATTCCTGCTATCATTGCCTGCTGAAATAAGGCATAATCACTTTGAGGCAACGCATTATTTATAACAGAACTATACATAGCATTTGCTTTGCTGTAATCCCTGTTCATGAAATAGCTATCGGCAGTTCTTACAAAAGCATCTTGCTCCATAGAAGAAGATGTTGCGGAAACATTTGTAGCAACCTGCTGAAAATAAATTAATGCCTGCGGATAATTTTCTTTTTTAAGATAACTGTATCCCAATAAATATTTTGCTGAAACGGGACTTGCTTCTCCCTGCGAAATGGGTGCACTTTGTAAATAAGCAGTTGCATAACGGATTGCTTCATCATAGCGGCCTTGCCTGTATGCGATCTCCCCTTTCCAAAAATTAGCATAAGGCAAAACTTTTCCTGCATTCGGATCCTGCAATATTCTTGTTAATAATTCATCCGCACTGCGAATTTGCTGATCATTTATTAATTCGGTTGCAGTACCATATAATATCCTGGGATATACTTTTTGCATGGCAGGTGTTGGCCTGTCAAAAGATTCATAAAGCGCCAGTGCATCTTTAAAATTATTTGTGTTGGCTAAAATCGCAACTAATATTTCTTTTGCTTCAGTAGCATAACCAGAAGTAGGATACAGGTCCAGAAAGGTTTTCATACTGTTCAATGCAATATCCTGGTAGCCTAATTCATAAGATAATTTTGCATAATTGAATCTTGATATTTCCTGTTGCTTTCTGTTGCTGCTATTGTTAGCACTGTATTGAAAGGCAGTTCTTGCATTTGCTTTTTGATTTGTTCTTATATATAGATCACCCAAAAGATACATTGAATTCTGTCCAAGAGAATCCTGCTCATTACTCAATTGTTTAAAGCCTTCAATGGCTTTATCAACCCTGTTGGCTTCATAATAGCAATAGCTCAATTCATACAATATCTCTTTGGTAACCTTATCACTGCTGTTAACATATGCTTCCAATAAGGGAAGTGCTTTTGCGAAATTTCTTTTTTCAAAATATATCTGCCCTATCAGAAGATTTAATTCCTTTTGATAAAATAAATTTTCTCTCTTTAAAACATCTTCGCCATACCGCAATGCCTCATCTTTCTTTCCCTGGAAATAATATATTTCTGCAATGTAATACGGTACCAGCCCAACATATTGTTCCTGGTTCTCTATTAATTTAAAAGCTTTTAAGGCCTCGGCATAATTTCTATCCCTGTAACTTATAAAGCCGTAATAATAATTGGCCGGGTAATAATATTTGTTGGCAGGCAACTGGTGAATCTCGTTGAACAGTGGTTTGGCTTCCTCAAATCTTTTTAAATTAAAGTAAGAATAGGCCAGTTCAAATTTTGCATCGGCAATTTCTTCGTTACTTAAATTATCATAACCTGCCCTTTCATAATAAGTAATAGCATGCTCAAAATCATTTCTTATAAAATAAAATTTAGCCAGGTGATAGCTCATCATTTGCTGGCGGGGTTCATTGTTGGCCACTTTAATAAATGCTGCTGCTGCCTCTTCCGCCACCTGTTGGTCTAATGCCAAACCGCAAACGATAAAATAATATTCTATGTCCTGGTTTAAATAGGTATGACTGCTGGCAGTGTTCTCAGGATATTTTTGTTTCAGTTCTTTCAGCAATGGATAGGCCAATGCATATTGCTCCTGTATAAAAAAATCTTTCGCTTCTTTAAAACTCCGCTCGGGGTCAGTAACATTAAAGTTGGCTTGGGAAAAAACGGTTGTAGAAATAACAAGCAGGGTAAAAAGAAAAACGAGGCGATTCATTTAATTGGAGGTTTAATTTTATGTAACAAACTTTAACCACAAGAACACTAAGTCTCAAAGTTTCACGAAGGTATTTTTTAAAGAGATAATAACAAACACATTAATCAACAAGTTCTCAAGACTTTATTGCTTTGTGTTGCTTTCTGTCTTTGTGCTTTCGTGGCCGTTAACTGATGATAAAATAAACCTTTAAATTGCACAAGCATTGTTAACACAATTATAAATGTAAAATTATGAGAAAGCTGTTTTCAACAAGATATAATCCCGCAGCATTCAATACAGCATTGCTGGTATTGCGTTTGGGCTTTGGAATTCTATTGGCGCATCATGGTTATCTTAAGATCTCCAACTTTCAGCAAACACAAGGATATATGATGGATTTTATGGGAATAGGAAAATCTGCCACAGCAGCACTTGTAATTTTTACAGAATTATTTTGTGGCAGTCTTATTATAATTGGATTATTTACACGCCTTGCATGCATCCCGATAATAATAATGTTTGTGGTAATTATTTTTAAAGTTGGACATGCCGACTTTTTTGGGAAGGAAGAATTGCCAATCGCATACATCATCCCATTTATTGCATTACTGTTTACAGGCGCTGGAAAAATTAGTGTTGATAATATGATAAGTAAATAAAGTTTGTGGTCTGTAGTTTAATATGCTTCACTCGTTTAACAATTATCGTTTACCAGCATAATTTTAAGAACCACAAACTATAAACTACGAACTATAAACTAAGAATGTACACTTCCGAAACAACTATACGTATTCATTATGCACTTACTGACCAGATGGGAGTTGTGTATCATGGGCATTATGCACAGCTTTATGAGATAGGCAGAAATGAAGCCGTAAGAGAGCTCGGGTTCACTTATAAAGAAATTGAGGCAATGGGAATACTGTTGGTGGTAACAGATATTCATATACGTTTTCTGCGTCCTGCAAAATATGATGATGTTATCACAGTGAAAACTACATTAAGAGAAATTCCTTTGCATCATAAAATGACCTTTCATGGAGAAATATATGATGAGAAAAACGAACTGCTTAATACAAGTGATATAACACTCTATTTTTTAGATGCAAAAACCATGAAGCGATCTGAAATGCCGGAGGTGTTAAAAGAGAAACTCTTTAAATATTTTAATTAACAATAGGCAAATTAAGCAATAGGCAAAGGAGAATTGGCAAAATCTAAATTGCAATGTTGCCAATTCATTATACCCGGTGATGATCAGCTCTCCAATTCTGAATTTCTTTTTTAATCTCAAACCCTTTAATATTTTCATCTGCAGCTTTTTGTGCAAGCGAAACAAATTCTGCATCATCAGCAAAACGTAAAGCAATAATTTGCCCCATCCTTAAGCGGCTATCTAAAGGTTTTCCGGTTAAAACAAAATGCCTGAAATTTTCTTCGGCTCTAATCGCTCTATCCTGAGCTTTTAAAGCAAACTGCCTTGCATATATCCAAAAGAAAATTGTTGCTAACGCCAGGGCAAATATCAATGCAGCGCTAAGTCGTCCTGAATGGTGGTCATAAGCTCTGTAAAAATTCCAGACTGACCCGCCGAGTATCACTAATATCAATGTAAGAAGAACAAAGCTGTACATTGGTACATATCGGCCGTGGTTTTTATAATTTTGTGTTTGCATATCTAAAAAGGTTTATGTTATTTATTTAAGTTGTGAAGATATAATTTATAATGCGCCTGCATCGTACATCGTACATCATTTTAAAATATCCAGCACTTTCCACATCTTCTCCCTGACAGCAGCAGCACTTCCATCAAAATTATTTACAATGAAAGAGAATGTGTACTCAATTCCCTCTTTACATTTTATGTAACCTGTATAAGAGCGTACTCCATTAATATATCCGTCCTTCATTTTAATACCATTTATTTCGGGAAGGTCATAATAGAAAGACGGGAACCAGGATTGATCTTTTGCATATTGCATAACAGATACAAGTGCATTTGTTGTAATGCGGTTTGCAGGTGATAAACCGCTGCCATCAATTATTTTTAAAGAAGACTTTTCAAGTCCCTTTTGCTGCCAAAAATCTCGGATAACTTTTACACCTGCACCAGTTGAGCCATCCTTTGTTTTCTCATAACCAATTGTTTTTACTAACGCTTCTCCATACAGGTTGATACTTTTTTTTAGAAACCAATACATAATGCTATCCAGCGGAGGTGAAGTGTGCGTATAAAATATTGTACCCGGCTGATTCCATTTCGCTTTCGCTTTCAGGTAGTTTACGTTATTGTCGGGGTATGATCCTCTTGAAATATTTTGATAGATGGTGGCAGCCAATAATTTACCGCCATCCGGCATTGAGCCTGTAATTACAAAGCTGTCTTCATTTACAGGTATCGTTCCTCTTACAAAACCAACATCGGTATCAGGTGCTAGATAGATATAAGCATTATCACCACTTCCCTTTTCTGCGGAAGTAAGTTCATTTATTAAATGAATGCCGGGTAAAAACTTTGGCCTGGTAATTTTTATCTGTACAGCATCACCAAAATTATTTCCCGACTTTAAAATAAGGTCGTACTGATTCTCTCTCCAGTTAAGTGCAGAGGCACCAGCGCCATAATAATTTCCTATGTCCTGCCATATCCATCCATCAGGTATTCTTTGTGTTCCCCAGAGCCTGTCATCTCCTAAAACCGATCCTTTAATTTGTTGAATTTTCTGCGATTTTATTGCTTTACTAAAATTGGCAAGAACAACATTTTCTTTTGTAGATGAATAACGCCAGCTTCCTAATGTTGGATCGCCGCTTCCCATTATGTAAATGTTTCCTTTTAAAATACCGCTATCTATTTTGCCATCATAACCTAATTGAGTTTTATAGGCATATTCCTTTCCTAATAATTCAAATGCAGTTGCAGCAGTTATAACTTTCTGGCAGCTTGCAGGCGCTAAACCCGTTTGTGAATTTTTATCAAAGATTATTTTCCCCGATTTACTTTCAACCACATAGAGGCTAATAGTTCCATGCCTGAATTGGGAATCTGTCTGGAGCTTATTGATCGCAACGTCCAGTTTTTGAGAAACAGTTTGTGCATAGGAATTTGTAATGAAGAATAAAAAGATAAAGGCAAGCCTCATAATAATTAATATTGCACTAAAATAATTCATTCAGCATAAATGATTAATGCATCAATCATAACCATTGGCGATGAGCTTTTAATAGGCCAGGTAATTGACACCAACAGTGCATACATAGCACAGGAATTAAATAAGACAGGCATTGCAGTTAAACGCAGAGTAGCGGTGGGTGACAATGCAGATGATATTACGAATGCATTAGATGAGGAAAGCAAGCACTCACAAATTATTTTAATAACCGGCGGCCTCGGGCCAACATCAGATGATATTACAAAGCCTTTGCTCTGCAAATATTTTAATGGCAGGATGATCGTTAACGAAGATGCATTACAAAATGTAAAACATCTTTTTGAAAAAGTATTTAAAAGACCAGTTACAGAAGTAAATATGAAACAGGCTGAGGTGCCTGATGTTTGCACAGTCATTCAAAACAAAAGAGGTACTGCGCCGGGAATGTGGTTTGAAAAAGATGAAAAGATATTTGTAAGCATGCCTGGCGTACCCAATGAGATGCAGGGAATAATGAAAGAGGTAATTGAAAAATTAAAAGAAAGATTTGAATTGCCTGTCATCATTCATAAAACATTATTAACGGCTGGCATTGGCGAATCAATGTTAGCTGAAGTAATAAAAAAATTTGAAGCTGCTCTCCCATCACATATTAAGCTGGCTTACTTACCAAACTATGGAATGGTACGCCTTCGTCTTACAACTTCAGGATATGATAAAGATGCAACAGGAAAAGAAATTGCATCGCAGTTCGAAACTCTTAAGGCTCTTACAAAAGAATATTTAGTTACTGATGAAGATGAGCCATTGGAAAAAATTATAGGCAAAATTCTTTCAGCAGGAAATGAAACCATGTCAACAGCCGAAAGCTGCACAGGCGGTTACATCGCACATCTTATTACATCGCATCCCCGTTCATCAAAATATTTTAAAGGGAGTGTGGTTAGTTATGATAATGATGTAAAAGAAAATGTGCTGAATGTTTCTAACCAAACCTTACAAACTTTCGGAGCAGTAAGTGAAGAAACTGTAAAAGAAATGCTGAAAGGCGTTTTAGATATTTTAAAAACCAATTATGCCATTGCAGTCTCCGGTATTATGGGGCCT
>JAQBNL010000016.1 GCA_028288585.1 Chitinophagaceae bacterium
CTGTTATCACATAGTCAAAATCAATATCGCGGTATTCATCAACATTGTTTGAGGTGTTATGAGAAATATCAATGCCATCTTCTTTCATAACTGCAATAGCTTTGGGATTAACCCCATGCGTTTCTATTCCTGCGCTATATACTTCTGCTTTATCTTTTGCAAAATGTTGTAGATAGCCTTGTGCAATCTGGCTTCTGCAGCTGTTACCTGTACATAAAACTAAAATACGTTTCATATTAATTACAACAATTAGTATCACAACATGCGGCTGGCTTTTCTGCATAAACAGTTATACTTCTTATGCCTGTTGCTGATTTTTTAAATGTTTCAATTTGGTCTGTTGATAAATAATTACTTAAAATATCATCAGGAATAATGATTGCTTTATCTTTTTGAACGGTTATATTTTTAAAACCATTTGCTTCTATCAATTCTAAATAAACCTGCTTTTGGATAGCGCCTGCAACACAGCCTGCATACATTTCTGCTGCCTCTTTAATTTGCTTCGGTAATTCACCTTCCAATACAATATCTGAAATAGAAAAGTGACCACCCGGTTTTAGCACCCTGAATATTTCTTTAATAACACCGTCTTTATTCGGTACAAGGTTTAAAACGCAATTGCTTACGATAACATCTGCAATGTTTGCAGTAACCGGCATCTGCTCTATATCTCCCTGCCTGAACTCTACATTATTAAAACCTCTTACTTCATTGTTTTTTCTTGCTCTTTCAATCATAGCAGGTGTAAAGTCTATGCCTATTACTTTTCCTGTTTCCCCGGTTTCATGCCTTGCTATAAAGGCATCGTTACCTGCACCACTACCAAGGTCAATAATAACATCGCCTTTTTTAATTTTAGCAAATTCAGTAGGAAGACCGCAGCCTAAACCCAAGTCTGCATCAGGATTATAGCCCTCCAGTTGGTTATAATCTTCTGACATGATATTATAAACTTCCTCAGAGCAACAGCCCGAACCACAGCATGAGGTTTCATTAGTTTCTTTATCCTGCAAAGCAATTTCTGAATATTTCTGCTTTACCATTTCTTTTATATTGTCTTGCGTTTGCATATTTTATATTTAATTATTATCGTAATATAGCGATGATTTAGTCAAAAAAAAATCAACAACAATTACCTTTAAAGGAATCAAATAGTTTATTAAGAGATTGCTGTGCCGCCTTCCATTGCTTTTCATCAATGCAATAACAAACTTTTGCACCTGTGATATCACCTGTTATCAATCCTGATTCTTTTAACTCTTTTAAATGTTGTGAAACGGTGCTTTGGGAAAGCGGTATCTCATCAACTATATCCCCACAAAAACAGGTTTGTTCTTTTGCTAAGAATTGTAATATAGCAACCCGTGCAGGATGTGCAAGTGCTTTCGCATATTTAGAAATGCTGTTATGCTTATCTGTAAAATGAAAAGATTTTGTTGCTCCCATAATTATATCGCAATATTACGATAAGTTTTCAGAACAACAAATTTTTGTAAAATAATATCTTATAGAAGCCTTAAGAACGCATTACTCCTATCTTAGTTCCATCCCAGCCCGGAAATAAAATTTTGTCGTTATTTATTTTAAGATGCTTATCGGCTACTTCGCTAAATACACTTCTGAAATCAGTAGTTACAGGAAGGTCTCTGCCATCCTCAAGATTATCTACAGATAAGGGTTTCATGTTATTATATACAGTGCCGCCATTCACATCATTTCCTAAAATAAAGTTGCAGGATGCTCTTCCATGGTCAGTTCCACCAGTTCCGTTCTGGCGAACTGTACGGCCAAATTCTGTCATCGTCATAAGTGTAACATCATCCTGGTATGTTGCTCCCATATCATTCCAGAAAGCAGTAATGCTGTTGCTTAGGTCATTTGCATTACGTGCAAAAACTCCCAATTCTGTTCCCTGGTTAAAGTGTGTATCCCATCCACCGGATTCAGCAAATGCAACTTCTAAACCAACATCCATTTTTATTAACTGTGCAATTTGCTTTAACGAATTGCCAAGTGCTGTGGCAGGATAAACAATATTATTATCAGGCCTGTAATTTCGCACATCAACTTTCTTAAGCATTTTTATTGCATCGAAGCTTTCCTTGCCTGTTTCTTTTAATAAGCCGGTAGAAGTTTGATCATACAGATCTTCAAAACTTTTTGCAGCCATATTTGCCCCCATTGGATTGCCTCTTAATTGTATGGCAAAATCCTGCAGGTTATTAATGGCAATAGAAGGATTGTCGCCATAAAAAGAACGTGGCATTGAAGACGTAAGGCTCACCGCTCTGAATGGTGTTGCATCATGGCCCATCAATCCTACCGCACGGTTAAGCCATCCGCTCGAAGTTCCTTTATTAAATGGCGTTCCTGATTCCATATAATCCTGTGCATCAAAATGCGAACGCGTATTGTTGGGAGAACCAATGCCATGAACAATTGCCAATTGCCTGTTGCGGAACATTGGTTCAAATGCTTTCATTCCCGGGTGCAGACCAAACTTTCCATCAAGGTCAATCAAAGGAGTTGTCCTGCTATCTTTTGCTGCAGACATAAATAAAGTTGGCCGTGCAGCCTGCAGGTATGTATCTGTGAATGGAGTGACCGCCATCAAGCCATCCATAGCGCCACGTTGGAAAATACAAACCAGTATTTTTTTCTTTTTATAGGGGCTGAATAATTTACTGCTGTCTGCAGCACGAGCCATAAATGTAGGAACACCACCAATGCCTATTCCAAACATTGCGAGTCCGCCACCTTTTAAAAAACCTCTTCTTGATACCATAGTAAAAGTTTTAAATTTTATCTTCTCTGAAATTCCGGGGACCCAATAATAATTCCAACTACCTGCGACAACATTGAATTATTTCCCGGAACTGTTTGCAGTGTATAATTTCCTTTCTTCAATCCCTTTAATCCTTTGCCGCCTTTATTACCAATTCCTTCTTCCATATCATCATTCATCACAACTTCATTGTTAACCATAGTGGTTTGTTGTACCGTATTTTTATCTGCAGCATCATTAATTTTTTTAACCAGCTCAGGGTCATTCAGCATTGGCGTTAATCTTTTTACTGTTTCATCCAGATTGCGTTCAGGCATTATTAGTTTACTATATTTTATCAAAGCATCTGTTGCGCTTTCAGGTTCGTGATGTTGGTTCAGAGCAAGGAGGTCGAGCTTTGTGCCGGAAATTCTTTGTGATGAGATGGCTAACCCAAAATTCATCCTGTTGAGAAGAGCACCTGTATTTATCCAGTATTGCCCTTTATCAGGAAAACCTGTAGGTGCCTGGTAGAAGTACATTTTCTGTCCCATTTTATCTGCCCAAGCAAATATTTGGTAAGGTTGTTTGATCTCTGCATTTAGCGCCCGAACGGCGCTTATTGCAAGTTCGAACGGTGATTTTGTTTTTTCTCTTATAACATTTTTGCTCCAGAATTCTGGAGAAGTTGTCATGGTAATTAATACTTCTTTTATATCGCCGTCTTTTTCTAAAAAAGTTTTAGCCATTTTATCGATAAGGCTTTGAGGAGGATTATCGCTCACAAATCTTACAGCAAGTTTTCTTGAAATAAATTTCGCTGTAGAAGGGTTATGAGCCAGCATTTTTAAAAGTTGAACACCTTCTTCATATCCTCCATTGGAAGCAAATGTTTTTCCCAATACTGTTTTCTCTTTATTATCATGACGATTGATTGCAAATAAAAAATCTCCGTCATGCACAAAGCCACGTTCAGTAAGTTTATCTTCTCCAATTCTTTCCACAACTTTTTTCATTGCATTGCCGTAGCCCCTGTCACCAAACGGGTAAATCGTCCAGCCGGTAAGTACACGTGCTGCCTGCGTTACATCGCTTTGTGTATAGCCGCCATCAACGCCTAATGTATGCAGCTCCATTACTTCCCGTGCATAATTCTCATTTAATCCCTGTGCCTTTTTATTATTCTGTAATTTTTTTAGTTGATTTTTTTGAGCAGAATCTGTCATTTGCTCCTGCTTTTGTTGCATCATTTTTCGCAACTGCTGATTACCCGGCAGATTAGCATTTGTATTTTCTCCGGAGCTGCTGAAATTATCAAGATATAAAAGCATTGCCGGAGACTTTGCCGTTGCAAGCAACAGGTTCTCAAATTTTCCAAACACATTGGGACGTATCACATCACGTTCATAATTTGGAATAAACTGGGCACAGTCATTTTTTGTAATAGAAACATTAAAATGGTTGAACCAGAAATCAGTGAGAACTTCCTGAAGTTGATTATTACTATAGGCCGCTCTTAAAACTTTTTGATTAATGAATTGCCGGAATAGTTCCTGCTGCGGCCTTAAATCTTTCTCCTGCATATAAGCCTGTACCTGCTGGCGGTATTCTTTCTTATCCAGCTTCACGGAATCCTTATCTATTTTGCCATCCTGAACTGCCATACGAAGTACCTGCGCAGGTCTCGGAAATGTATTAGTTATTTGTTCATTGCTTAATTTCAAAGCATCATAATCACTTAATCTTTGATTAAGAGCATCATCGGCAAGAGAACCATCAAGTTGCTGTTCAAACCATTTCTCAAGTCCCATATTTACTACCTCATCTATTTGCCCCGGAGTGGCCCCATAACTAAACCTGCTTAATAAATGAGCGGCGGCCTCACGTTCAGTAAGCCCGGCTTTTTTATAAGGAAAGGTAAAATGCGGTTTATAGGTTGGAGGCTGGAAAAAAGAGAGCAGAAGGAAACTGACACAAAAAACCAGTAGTTTGGCAGTTAGCCCTATCCTGTTTTGCATATTAAGATTTTAAAATGGTTTATAACCGGTATAGGACTCTGATAAACCGTAAAAGTTTAAAGCTTTACAAATCACTTGCATTCACCCGCAGTCCAGGTTTTTACACCGGCGCATTTTGCCTCACATGCATTTCCATACGTTTTGCCATCGCAGCCGCAAACAGGATCGTATTGTTGAGTACACATACAATCTGCAATGGCTGTTCCTTTACAGACAGACATTTTTTTTGTGCAGGATGAAAAAGCGAGATTAATAAGAAGGAGAGATGATAATATAATTTTCATATTCAGTATTTTTTTGATTGTATTACCCCGTTTATAAGAGCATAATTGATACCAAATAAAATAACTTTGTTTAATGAAATTAGCTAATTATATAACGGGGAAATGGATAGAAGGTGATGGCGAAGGGCAAACACTTTTTAATGCAGTTAATGGCGAGCCGGTTGCCAATGCGACCACAAAGGGATTGGATTTTGCAGGCATGCTGAATTATGGAAGAACTGTTGGAAGTCCGGCACTGCGTAATATGAGCTTCCAGGAAAGGGGAAGAATGCTTCGGGCCCTTGCATTACATCTTACAGAAAAAAAAGAATTTTTTTATGCGATAAGTTATAAGACCGGTGCAACGAGAGCCGACAGCTGGATAGATATTGAAGGAGGTATTGGAAATTTATTTTCCAATGCATCATTAAGAAGAAAATTGCCTAATGAAATTTTTTGCATGGATGGCGAAGGCATAGGATTGAGTAAGGGCGGGACATTTATGGGGCAACACATTTTAGTTCCCAAAGAAGGCGTTGCGATACATATTAATGCATTTAATTTTCCTGTGTGGGGAATGCTTGAAAAAATTGCAGTGAATTTATTGGCAGGTGTTGCAGCAATTGTAAAGCCTGCATCAATTACCTGTTACTTAACACAGGCTGTTGTAAAGGAAATCATCAATTCAAAAATATTACCTGAAGGCGCTTTGCAGTTGCTTTGCGGTAGCGCAGGAGATATATTAGATCATGTAACATCACAGGATGTGATAACTTTTACGGGCTCTGCATCTACAGGATTAAAACTAAAAGCGCACCCTATAGTATTGAATGAAAATGTTCCTTTTAATTTAGAAGCCGACTCTTTGAATTGTATTGTTTTGGGAGAAGACATTACTCCTGAAAAACCGGAGTGGGATATTTTTATAAAAGAAGTAAGAAAAGAAATGACGGCTAAGGCCGGGCAAAAATGTACAGCTATCCGCAGAATATTTGTTCCGGAAAATAAAATGGAAGATGTATGGAATGCTATCAGCAAATCCCTTTCTCAAACCGCAATAGGAAATCCTGAAAATGAAAAAGTTAGAATGGGTTCTCTTGCAGGGCAATCGCAAAGAGACGAAGTGAGATCGCAAGTACAAAAGTTGTTGGCATCTTCACAAATAATTTATGGCAGCCTGGACAGTGTTGAAGTGATTGACGCCGATGCAAACAAAGGCGCTTTTATTAGCCCGCTTTTATTATTAAATGATAAACCTTTTATTGGAGAAGAAGCTCATAATGTTGAGGCGTTTGGCCCGGTGAGTACGATAATGCCTTATAAAAATATGGAAGAAGCAATTGCTTTATCCAAAAAAGGAAAGGGTTCTTTATGCAGCTCTATAGTTACTGCTGATACAAAAATTGCAAAAGACTATGTGATCAATGCAGGCACACATCATGGGAGGATATTAGTATTGAATAATGAATGTGCTAAAGAAAGTACTGGTCATGGTTCCCCTTTGCCGCTTCTTGTACATGGTGGCCCCGGAAGGGCTGGCGGTGGTGAAGAAATGGGTGGATTACGAGGAGTAAAACATTATATGCAGAGAGTAGCCGTACAAGGTTCCCCAACTATGCTTACTGCAATCACAAATGTTTATCATGCTAATGCGAAAGGAAATATTTCTGATGTTCATCCGTTTAAAAAATATTTTGAAGAATTGAATATCGGCGATCAGCTAGTTACTGAAAAAAGAAAAATAACAAGTGAAGACATTGATAAGTTTGCAGACTTAAGCGGCGATCATTTTTATGCTCACATACAAACAACTGACTTTACAGATACAATGTTTGAACAGCAGGTAGCGCATGGTTATTTTATTATGAGTATTGCTGCCGGCCTGTTTGTCGACAGCTATGAAAAAAATCCTGTGTTATTAAATTATGGCATTGATGAACTTCGTTTTACAAAACCTGTTTATCCCGGCCATGAGATCTATATCCGTTTTACCTGCAAAGAAAAAATTGAGCAGGAATTAAAAGAAAGAAATCCTGATGTACCTTTTGTAAAAGGAAGTGATATACCAAAAGGAATTGTAAAATGGTATGTTGAAATTCTTGATGAAACTGAAGAGCCTATTGTTGGTGTGGCAACAATATTAACCATGGTGAAGAAAAGAAATTGATAATTTTAAAAATGCAAAGCTATGGATCAAGGACATGTTACTTCTCATAATGAACATGGCATAACAACCATTGAGTTCTTTCATCCACAAAGCAATTCATTACCTGCAAAAATTTTAGAAGAGCTTGCGCAGGAAATTCATTTTGCAGGAACACATGATGATTCAAAAGTTATTATTCTCCGTAGCGGAGGTAATGGTGCTTTTTGTGCAGGTGCCAGCTTTGAGGAGCTATCGGCAATTAATAATGAAAAAGAAGGCTTAAAATTCTTTAGCGGCTTTGCCAATGTTATTAATGCCATGCGTAAATGCAAAAAAATGATCATTGGAAGGATACATGGCAAATGTGTTGGCGGCGGTGTTGGACTTGCAGCTGCGGTAGATTATGCAATTGCAGTAGATAAAGCAGAGGTGAAATTAAGTGAACTGGCAATTGGTATAGGGCCATTTGTAGTTGGCCCTGCAATTGAAAGAAAAATCGGTATATCAGCATTTAGCCAGCTGGCAATTGATGCAGCCCTTTGGCGAAATGCAGAGTGGGCAAAGCATAAAGGATTATTCGCCGAAGTTCATAACTCAATTGAAAATATGGATGAATCGGTTTACCGGCTTGCAACTTCTTTAGCTCATTCCAATCCAACTGCAATGGCAGAAATGAAAAAGATATTCTGGAAAGGAACGGAACACTGGGATGAACTTTTAAAAGAAAGAGCAGCAATAAGCGGCAGGCTTATTTTAAGCGATTACTCTAAAAATGCGATAGCAAAATTTAAGTTGGCTAAAAGATAAGAATGCATTTTGTATATCTTGAGACATCTTTATGTTTTACTCTAATCTTATAAATTGGATCTATCAGAAATTTACCAACAGTTTATTGATGGAATGAAAGCCACCACATGGCTGGAATATGTAGCAGTGCTTTTTGGTATTGCAAGTGTATGGTTTTCGCGTAAGGAAAATATTCTTGTATACCCGGTTGGTCTTATCAATACTATTATCTACATCTATCTTAGTTTTAAGGGAAGCCTGTTTGGCGAAGCAGGAGTAAATTTATATTATACCATTATGAGTATTTATGGATGGATACTATGGACAAAGAAAGACAGGCAGCAACATCATATTGTTGTAATTACATGGAGCAATAAAAAAGAATGGGTGCAGGAATTAGTTTTCTTTTCTTCATTTTATATAGTGATATTTTTTTCTCTTTCTTATTTAAAAAAAGATTTTGCTCCCGGCGCAATTCCATGGGCCGATGCATTTGCCAGCGCTACTGCCTTTACAGGTATGTGGCTTATGGCAAAGAAAAAAGTAGAAAGCTGGTATTGGTGGGTAGCTACTAACATTGCTTCCATTCCATTATACTTTGTAAAGCATTATGTTTTTACAAGTGTGTATTATTTTATTTTATTGATAATGGCGATATGGGGATTAATTGAATGGAAGAGAAAAGCGAATGAAGAATCCCGATTACTATCGGGATAAAACAAAAATTATTTAATGAGTATTAAAAAAATTGTTGCCATAGGCCCTGAATCAACAGGTAAAAGTACATTGTGTTTACAGCTTGCGGAACATTACCAAACATTGTGGTGCCCCGAATATGCAAGAGGATATTTAGAAGAACATGGGAAAGACTATGCCTACAAGGATCTGCTTACTATTGCAAAAGGGCAACTGGAATTAGAGAACGGGATTTTGTCGACAGTCGACAGTCGACAGCCGGCTGTATTTATCGACACAGATATGTACGTGATGAAAGTATGGTGTGAGTTTGCTTTTAATAAATGCCATAGCTGGATATTAAACCAGGCGGCAACTGTAAAATATGATCTGTATCTTTTGTGTAATGTTGACCTGCCATGGATTGAAGATACCTTAAGAGAATACCCCGACAAGAAAACAAGAAATAAATTATACCATTTTTACAAAGATATAATGGTTAATCAATCAGTGCCATGGGTTGATATCAGTGGCAGTTATGAAGAAAGATTACAAACAGGAATAGAAGCGGTTGATAATTTAATTAATCACTATTGATTCTATGTACCTATGTGGTAACTTTTAAACCACATAGAATTATAGGCACATAGATTCACATAACTTATCAATGAATTAGTTTCTGTATATCCGGGTCACCTTCCAAATGCCCCATCTGCCTCAGTATCCATGGATACCTGGATGCAACATGTTTAGATAATGGCTTTACAGTATACCCTTTGGGGTTTGGTAAACAGGCGGCTATCATAGCTGCTTCTGTTCTGCTTAAATTTTTTGCGGATTTATTAAAATACTTTCTCGCCGCAGCCTCTGCGCCAAAAATACCTTCGCCCATTTCTGCAACATTTAAATACATTTCCAATATTCTTTTTTTACTCCACAGGTGTTCTATCATAAAAGTAAAATATACTTCAAGCCCCTTTCTGAAATAACCTCCATGCTGCCACAGGAAAACATTTTTTGCAACCTGCTGGCTTATGGTGCTTGCCCCCCTGAGCGATTTATTTTTTTGATTATGCTTCATCGCTTTCTCAATACTCTTAAAATCAAATCCATTATGATCGGGAAACAACTGATCCTCTGCACTCATTACAGCCAGTTTAATATTGGGATTCATTTCATCAATGTCAACATAATCTCTGTGTAACCCGTGTCCCAGCAAAACGCTGCTTAATTGTGTAATTGTTACCGGCGGGTTTATCCATTTACAAAACAAAATATAAAAGATAGAAAAGAGAAAACCATACAGCACCACCTTTTTAAAAATTCGCCACACTTTTAAAAATAAGCTTCTCCGTTTTGGTTTGTCTGTATGTTGCAAGAAAAAAATTATTATCGTAAGACTAAAATATTCTCTTTTGGCTATAGCCTATAATAAAGTTCTTATTTCACTTTTATATATTCCAGTTGGTATTTTTTACCAATGCTGTAATAAGAATTATTTGATCTTAATAATAAATATCCTACACCGGCCAACCCGGCAGCGCTGATAATAAGCCCAGGGCTTGCATGATATTTGGTTCCCGGCTTGGTAAATATCCATGTACCAAGGCCAATAGCAGTAATTAAAATTCCTCCCCCAAAAAGACTTCCCCCACTGGCTGACCAATCAAACCCTTTCCTTTTTTGATTTTCTATTTTAGTGATCTCCTTATAATTAAAGCCAAGCCGGTAGGTTGCTACAGTATCTAAAACCATTACCCCTAATCGTGTTGGAACCTGCCTTACATCAAACTGGGTAAGAAATAAAGAGTCCCTTTGAAGAGCATTTATTTGTCCTGAATAATAACCCGAGACTGTTTCAAAAGCAATATTGCTTCCTGCAAAAAAACTTTTTACTGTTCGCTGGTCTTTCTTTACAACTATAAAATCGGAAGGCTGAGATACAACTGCATCACATATTAAAGAACCAATAAAAAAGAGAAGAGCGCTTTTCATTGTAAAGTTCTATTAGGGCTTCTTTATAAAAAATAAAACACCGATTAATAAAGCTGTTCCAAAACAAAGTAATATAAACCCGGAAATACGGTTAATCACCCTGATATTATGTATAGTAAGTTTTGATCTGAGTTTTCCTGCAAGAACAACTTTGCCAACATCGGCAGCCATATTTATAATAAGACAGGTACCAAAAATTATTATACGTTCTTTAATGGTATGCGTAATAGCTATAGCCGTAACGGAAGTAAGCCAAAAAACCATTACCCCGGGGTTAAGTGTATTAACTAAAAAACCCTGCAATGCAAGTTTTGCATGGTCGCTGCCCTGCAGGGGCGGCAATGATATATCCTGCGGATGAACATGTACTTTTTTAAAAAATAAATAGAATACCCCCATGCTTAATAAGAACACACTCCCTGCAACCCCGATAGGCTTTTTAAAATCAAGAAGAGCTGTAACAAATTCGGAAAATACATTGCTCAATAATACCCACACTAAATCACTAACCCACACACCGGCCACAAAACTAAAACCGCCTTCCTTGCCATTATTGATACTTTGCTTTATGATAGTAAAAATTACAGGGCCAACAGAAATAACCAGCAACAATCCCATCAGGAATCCTTTTATTATCGCCTGTATTATATCTGCCATTTTAAAATTTTAAAAATAAAAATGCCGCTGTTTAAAACTACAATTTAAAAAATAAAATTATTTGCAGTTTTAGCTTTGCGGCAGAAATTATTTTACAGTAACGCCTTTTAAAAACTTTTGCCAGTCTTCCAGCATCTTCCCTTTTAAAACCCTGGGGAATTTATGCTGGCCGCCTAGTTTTCCTTTTGCCTTCATAAAATTCATAAAGGTTCGCTCACTCAGCACATCAACAAAAATTTCTTTTAGAGCATGCTTTCTTTCTACTTCGTAATCATCATTCAACTCTTTTAATTTATTGTCAATTCTTATTTTCAGGTCCTCGCTGTTAACTTTATCATCAGTGGCAATATACCATTGATGAGCAAAGAATGAGCCGTAAGGCACGCCTGCAACAGTAAATTCCGGAATAGAAATATTTAATTCTTCGCTTACCAGCTCAATAGCTTTGTTCATATTATCTACACTTAAATGCTCACCAACAAGGCTTAAGAAATGCTTTGTTCTGCCGGTAATAATTATTTCACTTTTATCAATATCAACAAAGCGAACAGTATCACCGATTAAATATCTCCATGTGCCAGCGTTAGTGCTTATCAATATGGCATAATCTTTTCCTTCTTCCACCTCATGTATCATTAATGTTTCGGGGTGCTTAACCATGTTACCTTCACTATCAAAATTTTCATCATCAAAAGGAATAAATTCAAAAAATATATTATTATTGAGAACAAGCTTTAATCCTTTTGAATCCTGCCTGTTTTGGTAGGCCAAAAATCCCTCGCTTGCAAGATATGTTTCGATGTATGTTATTGATTTTCCCAATAATTTTTTAAACCCTCTTTTATACGGCTCCAAAGCAACCCCGCCATGAACATAGATGGCAAGATTGGGCCACATTTCATGAATATCTTTAAGGTCATACCGTTCAATAATTTTTTCTATACACAATTGTACCCATGCCGGTACGCCCACTACAATGGCAATATCCCACTGCGGGGCCATCTCAACAATTTCATCCAGTTTTTTAGACCAGTCTTTTTCTTTTGAAATTTTTTTGCCCGGCTTATAAAACCCCTGGAACCAGAAAGGAAGATTTTTTGCCTGTATACCACTAAGGTCGCCTGCAAAGTAAGTAGCAGCTTTCTGGAGTTGTGTACTGCCTCCTAATAAAAGCCAGCCTTTACTTACCGAAGCCCTTTTGCGTACATTGGTATAAGTTGCCAGGGTAAACAGGTGTCGTATACTTGTAATGTTATTGGAACGGATAAGATCTTTTGTTATTGGGATATATTTGCTGGCGGCTTCACTGGTACCGCTGCTTAGCGCAAAAAGTTTTATTATTCCGGGCCAGCAAACGTCTGGTTTACCATCTAATGTTTTGTACCACCATTCTTTAAAAATTTTACTATAATCATAAGTAGGAACTTCCATCTGAAACATTTTACCGGCATGGCGGCTTAAGAGTATCTCATCAAATTTATATTTTTGGCCAAACTCAGTAAAGCGTGCTATTCTCAACAGTTTTCTTAATACCCTAAGTTGCTGGCTACGAGGTGAGCTAACTGGTAAGTTAAGGGCACGGGCAATAGATTTTGGAAGCTTTATATCGATCAGCGCCATTAAAATAAGATTGGTTAAAGACAACAAATTTACTGAATACCTAAGCCAAATACATCAAATTTTACAACATATAAAATACAAAATTTTTAATTGGGTGTTGCATTTATGGCGTAATAATAGTGATTCTTTCAATCATCATATTCTTCTGAACCTAGTACCCAGATAAAAGATTGTAAATCGATAAAATCTTTTGGCTTCAGGTCAGCAGTATCTTTTCGTACCTGTTCAGCAAAATCAAGCAGGCTTTTGTAAGTTTCCCAATTAGGTTTTGAGCGATAAATAAATTCATAATTATACTTTTTTGCTGCTGCCTGCGTAACGCGGGGTTTTAAAAAAATATGCTCTTTTGGATTTGCCATAAATCCAAACACGGTCTGGAGAGGCCAGGTACGAACCCTGGTTGGTTTTCTTGGTAATGAATCCAGCACTTCAGAAAATTTTTCAAATCGTTTCTGAAAAGAATTTTTCCCATACACATATTCATACAGCCCATTGGCAAAAGCTTTTGCACCTTCTTCAGATTTAACAGCATCTCTTAATGCCATTTTCTCAAAAGAAAAAAGAAGATTGGTTTTGGTCTCCAACCGAACGGCTCTCAATGCTATCTCCATATATTCTTTTTTTGAAAGAAGCTTTTCATACTCTTCTTTATTCAGATCTCTTTCCCAGGCAAGGTGTGCTTCCCATTTATATCCTCTTTCCCAGCTATAATATTTTGCATCTGCAAAACCCTTTGGAAAATAATACAGGAATTTTTTTCGGCTGATGATCCTTTCTTTTACAGGAGTATTAGTTTTCATACAGAAGCTTTTACTGTTAAGTAAAAAATTTCTACAACAATCCTTCCAACCTCTCATTAATTGTCGGCTTAATCTTTGCCAAAAAATTAATTAGGTTTGCTGCCTTAATTTATCTCACTAAAATTTATCTATATGAAGAAATTTTTTGTTTCTGCTTTAATGATTCTTGCAGTTTTTAAAGCAAGTGCCGATGAAGGCATGTGGCTGCCTATGTTATTGGGGCAACAGGTTTACGACGATATGGTAAAGCGTGGCTTAAAGCTTAGCAAAGAACAGCTTTACAGCATAAATAAACCAAGTATTAAAGATGCCATTATTATTTTCGGTGGCGGATGTACCGGCGAAATTGTAAGTAACCAGGGTTTAATATTTACCAACCACCATTGCGGCTATGGAGCTATAACAGGCGCCAGCACCGTAGAACACAATTACCTGCGTGATGGATTTTATGCGTACACCAAGGATCAGGAAATAAAATCAACTATTACAGTACAGTTTTTAGAAAGAATTACAGATGTTACCAGCGAAGTAGAAGCTGGGTTAAAAGGCCTGAACTGGGCAGACCGCACTAAAAAAACGCAGGAAGTTTATAAAACAATTACTGATAAAGCAGTTGACCAGGCCAATGGCCTTTCGGCAAGGGTATACAGTATGTTCAAGGGCAACCAATACATAATGTATGTATACAAAACATACAGGGATGTAAGGTTGGTTGGTGCACCGCCTGAAAGCATTGGTAAGTTTGGCGGCGATACTGATAACTGGGAGTGGCCACGCCACACAGGCGACTTTTCCATCTTTCGTATATATGCAGATAAAAACGGGAAGCCTGCAGATTACAGTGCGGATAATATTCCCCTGAAGCCTAAATGGTTTTTGCCTGTATCTGTAAAAGGATTTAAAGACGGTGATTATGCAATGATATATGGATACCCCGGTGGTACCAACCGGTACGAAACGAGCTATGGGATTAAATTAAAAAATGAGATTGAAAATCCTTCGCTCGTTCACTTACGCGATGCAAGATTGAAATACATGTATGCAGAAATGATAAAAGACCCTGCAGTTAAATTAAAGCTTGCCTCTAACTATGCAAGTGTTGCTAATTACTGGAAATTTTTTGAAGGTGAAACAAAGCAGCTGGAAAAATATCATGTGTATGAAGCAAAACAAAAAGCGGAACAGGATTTTTTAAAATGGGCAGGCAACAAACCTGACTATCAAAATATTTTTTCTGATTATCAAAAAAATTATGAAGCCTGGACCCCTTATGCAAAACAGCGGCAATATTTAATAGAAGGGATACTGGGTTCACCACTGGCGGCTTATGCTTCATCCTTACAGCAGGTAGAAAATGCGTTTACAAAAAAAGGAGGTACAAAAGCCGATATAAAAAATGCAGTAGCTGCCGCGGATGTGGCAAGAAATAATTTCCTTGCTGCAGAAGACCTTCCAAGTGATGTAAAAATTCTTGCTACCACCGCTATGATGTTTTATACTGATGTAGATAAAAGCCAGCATCCTGCCGGTGTATACCAGGATATTAAAAAAGATTTTGGCGACCTGAATGATGAAGCTACTTATAAAGCATTGGCTAAAAGTGTATTTGCAAATACCATGGTATTAAACAATGCAAAATGGAAGGAATTTACAGATAATCCTGATCTCGCAATACTCCAGGCTGATCCTGCATATGCTTATGCTTCAGCATTTGTAAAAAATTACAATTCAAAATATGCAAAGTATTACAGTGACTTTGTCAGCAGGAACAATGAGCTGGGAAAAATGTACATGAAAGGAATTATGGAAATGAACCCGGCCGCAGTAAAAAAAATGTATCCGGATGCAAACTTTAGCATGAGGGTTAGTTATGGTAATGTAAAGAGCTACAACCCTCGGGATGCTGTGCATTATGATTATGCAACTACCAGTAAGGGGATTTTGGAAAAATATGTAAAGGATGATTACGAATTTGATTTTCCGGAGAAAGCTTTGGATATGATAAAGAAAAAAGATTTTGGGCAATACAAAGACAAACTAAAAAATGACCTTGTAACAGGCTTTATTACCACCAACGATATTACAGGAGGTAATTCAGGCTCCCCGGTTTTAGATGCTTATGGAAACCTCATCGGCCTTGCGTTTGATGGCAACTACGAAGCATTAAGTCATAAAATTGCTTTTGATAAAGACCTTAACCGCACCATTAATGTTGATGTTCGTTTTGTTTTGTGGTGTATTGATAAATTAGGTGGGGCAAAAAATATAATTGATGAATTAAAGCTGGTGAGATAAAACCTTCTTTATTATTAAAAAACTCCCTGCCATTGCAGGGAGTTTTTTTATTTAATTCAATCCTGTCTTAGGCGTATTCTTTAAATATTTATCCAGGAATTTCAATGTTGTTTCGGCTGCTTTCATTTGATTTTCTTTCTTAATAAAACCATGGCCTTCGTCCGGAAATAAAACATATTCAACCGGGGTTCCATTCTTTTTAGCTCCTGCTACAATTTCATCACTCTCAGCCTGCAAAACTCTTGGATCGTTGGAACCCTGTAATACCAGCAATGGCGTTTTTATTTTTTCAGTATTGTACAAAGGAGAAATACTTCTTAACCGGGTTGAATCAGGACCGTAAGGATCACCCATTTCAGTGTATAAAGCTTTACGAAAACTTTCCCAATAAGGCGGAACACTTTTTAAAGTTCTTGGCCAGTTGGCAACACCGTATAGATCTACACCAACTTTAAATTCATTTGGGTATTGTATAATGCCTGCCAGCGACATAAAACCTCCATAGCTACCGCCGTAAATACCGATTTTAGAAGAATCAATATACTCCTGCTTTGCAAGCCATCTTTTTCCGTACACGCAATCCATAAGATCTTTATCTCCATGATCACGATCATCCATGGCATGAAAAGTTTTTCCGTAACCGCTGCTGCCCCTGTTGTTAACCATTAAAATGGCATAGCCATGATTTAAAAAGTATTGAGCGCTTTGGGAATATCCCGCCCGTGATTGCCCGCCCGGGCCACCATGTACCCATACAAGAGCAGGAACAGGCTTATCTTTTGAGGCGGTTAAGGGGCGATAATAAATTGCAGGCACATCAACACCATCAAATGATTTAAAACGCACTACTTCAGATTTTACCAGGTCGGCATGATTAATTTCTGCATTTAATGTGTTGGTTAATTGTTTTAATTTTTGCGTTTCAAAATTATACAGCCATAAATTATTGGGGCTTTTATCGCTGCCAACCGTAAGTATCATATTCTTTTCACTCATTGAAATATTAACCCCCTGCACATCTCCATCAGGTACTTCAGGAAATTTTATTTGCTCACCGGTTGCATGATTAAAAATTAAAACTTTATTTCTGCCATCCTCATTTATGCCTATCACCCTGTATTTACCATTCTCACTTAAGTACATATAAGCCACATCCCAATTGGTTTCAAATACTTTTTCCTTTTGCCCGCCTGCAATATTATATTTTACCAGGTAGGCAAATTCTTTGCCTTCATTAGTTGTATAATAAAATGCAGAATCGTTTAGTTCAAATGCAGCAGGAGAATATGCAGCTTCTGCATCAGCAGATATTTTTTTCATTTGCTTTGATGCAGCATCATACAAATACATTTCATTTGCATCGGTTGTAATTGTTTTGGTGAGAAGCAGATATTGCTCGTTATAAGAAATACTATTTACATTATAGCCACTGTCATTCCTGTAAATCATATTTGATGCCCAGGTGGCTGTATCCATTTTATACAGATCAAAATACTTAGGATCTCTTTTGTTGCTGGTATAATACAGTATTGTTCGTGCTTTATTCCATCCAAAAAATGACGTCTTTTCTTTTTTCCCGGCTGTAAGGTCTTTAGCGCTGTCTCCCGGGTGCAGCAGGTACAGGTGGCTGTTTTCATTTCCTCCCTGGTCAGCCGAATAAATAATATTATCAGTTCCGGCAACATAGTCTTCCACAAAAAAAGATTCTTTTGCAGAATTTGTTATGGGTTTCATGCTTGTATCCGCAAGATTGATTTCATACACATTGTATATACCGGTCTCATTATTATTTACCGCAATTTTAGTTTCATCCTTGTTGAATACGCCGCCGCCAATATTTTTTGTTTTATAGAATTGGTCAATAGTGTATTGTTTCACTTCTTTTTTGGGAGATGAATCATTGTTATTACATGAAGAAAGGAGTGTTACTGCAAATGCAAGTACTGATAGATATCTCATATAATTTAATTTAGGTATTAGTAAAAATATAGAATAAACGCTTGGGAAATATTTAATTTCGAAATAAAAAAATGGAATTCGATCTCAATAAAACAAGGCAGGTACTGGAAAGAACACCACGGGTTTTAGAAGACCTGCTTTCCGGCCACACCGATGAGTGGATAATGAATAATGAAGGGGAAGATACATGGAGCCCTTATGATATTGTGGGGCATCTTATCCATGGGGAACATACTGACTGGATGGGAAGACTGGACAGTATTTTAAATAAAGAAGATAAAAGGTTTGTTCCTTTCGATAGGGATGCAATGTTTAAAGAAAGCGATAGAAAAAGTTTGCAACAACTTTTGTCAGAATTTAAAGAACTAAGAAAAAAGAATTTGCAAAAGCTATCAGGCCTTAACCTTACTGATGATGACCTTAATAAAATCGGTATTCACCCTGAATTTGGAGAAGTTACCCTAACGCAATTATTATCTACCTGGACTGTACATGACCTTACGCATATTGCACAAATAACAAGAGTAATGGCTAACCAATATAAACAAGCTATTGGCCCCTGGATAAAATACTTCCGTGTATTGCAATAGGGAATAAATAATATAAACATATTTCCTCCCGGTTTTGCTTTATATTAAAAATGTAAAGTATATTTGACGTTAAGTAACCTTTACATATATGAAATTAAAATTAGCTAACTATTGGAAAAAAATTGCGGGTATTATCCTTCTATTAGCAATTACTTTTTTAGTTATAAACAAAATTTATAATTTTAATATCGCCAAATCAACCCTGGCTTCGTTTGGGAAAATTTCCTTCACGCTGGCTGGATTATTATTTATCATGTCAAAAGAAAAAGTTGAAGATGAATATATAATGAATATCCGGCTACAGTCCTTTTCTTTTTGTTTTTTACTGGGAATAATTGCATACATGATCGACGAATCTGGCTTACTAAACTTTTTAGGCGGCGAAAATCCACGGGATATGTTTAGATATATCTTAATAGAAATGTTTACTTACATCCTGTTTTTTTATGCTATGCTTTACAGAATAATTAAGTTTGAAAAATAATCTTAAAGAAATACGGGAGAAAAATAATTTAACACAGGAAGCTCTTGCTAACTTGGTGTTTGTAAGCAGGCAAACAATTATTTCTATTGAAAAGGAATATTATGTTCCCACTACGCCACTTGCATTAAAACTTGCTCAAATTTTAAAAATAAAAGTTGAAGAGCTTTTTATTTTAGAAAAGACTGACTGGAAATAAAGCTCATAAGTTCATACAACAATAATCATAGTTTTGCCATACAATATGTTTTATGGAAAAAATAAACAGAATAGCTTTGCTGGTTGATGGCGATAATGCACAGCCAAGATTACTCAACCTTGTTTTGGAAGAGGCATCAAAATATGGAAAGGTAACCATACGCAGGGTTTATGGTGACTGGACAACACCACACATGAATTCCTGGAAAGCACAATTGAATGAAATGGCTTTTAATCCTATTCAAAAATTTTCATACACGGCAGGCAAAAATTCTACTGACAGTGCATTGATAATTGATGCAATGGATATTCTGCATGATAGTTTGGTAGATGGATTTTGCATTGTAAGTAGCGACAGTGATTATACAGGCCTTGCCAAGCGTATAAGAGAAGATGGGGTGTTTGTTATGGGAATAGGCGAGAAAAAAACACCCAACGCATTTGTAAAATCCTGCGAGATATTTACACATGTTGAGAACCTGGAACCTAAAGTTGAGCAGGAAGAAAAAAAAGTAGTTCACAAAAAAGAAAAAGTTACCGTTGACACAAGGCTTATCAATAAAGCCTTTGACATGAGCGCCAACGAAAGTAATGAAGTGTATGTGTCTACAATGGGCCTGGCTTTAAGAAAACTTGATCCGAGCTTTGATTCAAGAACATACGGCTTTAAAACACTTACACAATTATTCAGCAAGCTTAGGGATTTTGTGGTTGTAGATAATATCGTAAATGGATTGAATAATCCTTTGATAAGAAGAAAATAATTCCTAAGAGAACAAGGAGGTAAGAGAAGAAAAAAGAGCTCTCTTTTCTTCTCTTTCAACTCTTTTTATCTCTTCAACTCTTTTATCTCTTAGCTATCCTTCCATCCCCACAAATACCTGCAGGCGTATGTACGATACGGAGACCACTTAGCAGATATTTGCAGCATCTTTTCTTTCATTAATTTTTTATCGGAACTATCAAGCTTATACAGTTTTGTAATTGATTGCTGAATGCCAAGATCATCAACTGCAAAAACATCTTCCCGGCCTAAGGTGAACATCAGTATCATTTCTACCGTCCACCTGCCAACACCTTTTATTTGTGTAAGCAGGTCAATAACTTCTTCATTACTCATTTTATGTAACCGGGCATCAGTAAGATTATTCTCTACAAAAAATTTGCATACGTTGTGAACGTAACTGGCTTTGGCATTGGAAAAACCAATGCTCCGAAATTTCTCCACCGGTATTTCTAATATTTCTTTAGCGGTTGGTTCTTTTTTCCCAAACAGATCTAAAAAACGATTGAATATTACTTTTGCAACCTTTGTGCTTAATTGCTGGCTGATTATGGAAGAACATAAATGCAGGTAAACTTTTTTTCTTGATTGCAATATAAATGGCTCTTGCAGCTCAAGGATTTTTTTAAATTTTTTGTCTTTTGAAAGATGTATGATATGATCCATTTTACGAAGATAGGAGGCAATTTAGAAAAGACCGAGAAAGGACTTAGGTAAAAGTTAAAGAAGTGATTTAAAATTTTGAAGGCTGTAATTTTTGCATTAGTGCTTCTTTGCGGCTTCGGGAAACATCAACCGTAGAACCGTCCGTCATAATAATATATCCGCCTTCGCCTTTTATATATTTAGTGATCTCATTTAAATTGATAATGTGCGAATGATGCACTCTCATAAAGGCATAACCTTCCAGCATTTGTTCTGTTTCTTTTAAAGTTCTGGAGACAAGTATTTTTCTTTTGTCAGTTAAAAAAAATTCTGTGTAATTACTGTTTGATGAGCAACTGATGATTGAACTTATTGGAACCAATTCCAGCCCCTGCATGGTAGGTAATGCAATGCGTTGAACAGGAATAGAAGGATGATTTACTTTCTGTAATAAAATTTCTAATTGTTGCGATAAAGTGGCGTTCATTTTCTTTTGCACCTTTTGTACTGCCTTTTCCAATTCTTCACGGTCTACCGGTTTTAATAAATAATCCAGGGCGCTGAACTTAATAGCTTTAATAGCATATTGATCGTAGCTGGTGGTGAAGATGAGTTCAAAATCAATTTTGGGTAGTTGTTCCAGCAATTGAAAACCATTCATATTGGGCATCTCAATATCAAGAAAAACCAATTGCGGATGAAGAGAAGCAATTTTCTGCAATGCTTCTTCACCGGAATAACAAACAGCTGCAACGGACAATTCGGGGCAGCAATCTTTTATCAATATTTGCAATGCCTCACAGCTATGGCGTTCATCATCAACAATAAGTGTTGTTATCATTTTAAAGTTGCTGGTTCGTGAATGTCATCTTTATATTTAATGTGTAATGTAACTTCTGTGCCTGAAATATTTCCTTCATCATCTAACACATCTTCGCTATCATAAAAAGTGTGCGCCGTTTTTTCATTATTAAAAAGTGCAAGTCTTTCTGTAGTGATTTTTAATCCAAATGATTTTTGTTTTTCTCCTGACTTACTTTTTAATTCAGCTGATTTATCTCTTCCGATCCCATTGTCGGTAATGATACAAATAAGTTGGTCGTTCTGCATGCTCATAACTACATCCAGCCTGCCTTGTCCATCTTTATGCATGAGCCCATGCCAGATAGCATTTTCACAAAACGGCTGTAATATCATTGGCGGGATATAAATAGTTTCGGGCTCAATGGTATTTGAAAAAACAATATTATAATCAAAAGAATTGCTGAAGCGAAGGCGCTCCATATCAAGGTACAAGCGCAGCATTTCAATTTCATCACTTAATGGTATCATAGATAATTGTGAGTTAGTAAGCACCATACGAATTAGCCGTGAAAAACGGGTGAGATAATCAGCTGCTTCGCGGCTTTCGTTCTTAAGAATAAATTTATTAATAGAGCTAAGACAATTAAAAACAAAATGCGGATTCATTTGTGCCCTCAGCGCCTGCATTTCAAGTTCTATTCCTTTATGTTGAAGTTCGGTTTGCTTTTTCTCGCTATCAAGTTTTTCATTTTTCCTTTTTAATGATAGTCCACGGAAAATTAATACCGCTAATATTAAAACCAAAAAAAGCCCTGCAAGGAGGGCATTTCTAACAAATGATTGCTGTTTTAATTGCTCATCTTTAAGCTTATTCTCTTTATCTGAAAGCGCCAACTGCGATTCTTTCTTTTCATTGATAAAAGTTTGTTCTTTTAAGGTTTGATCTTTTATCAATAACTGCTGGTCTTTGATCCTGTTGTCTTTATCAAGTAACGATAACTGGGATTCGCTTTGATTTTTTAAGAGCAACTGTTCCTTTAGTTGCTGTTCCTTTATCAGGTTATCTTTTTGCAGTAAGCCTAGTTGTGCAGATTTTTTTGCATCTATAGCAGCCTGTTTATAATTATTTAATCGCCACAGAAATTGGGTATTTAATATAGATTCTTTCAGATTGGTATATTTCTGCAGATATTCATAAGCAAGTTTATAGTTGTTAAGCGCACGGTATATTATTGCCAACATCCTGTACCCTTCTAATTGATATGGACGGATATTATATTGCTCTGCTTCGTTCACCCCTTCATTAATATACTTTAATGCTTCCTTATAATTTTCAACACCTGCATGTGCACTGCCAAAGTCAATTAACAACTTTGAATAGGAGTGAAACTTATTTTCTTTTTTTACTTCAGGTAATATCTCATTAAATAATTTTATAGCCGGGGGATATTCTTTCTTTAATAATAAAACCTGGCCCATGAAATTTTTATAGGAAAATTTTTCCTTTGTCCTCGCCGGCCATTTATTTAAAATGTTCAACGCTGAATCCGGCTGCTTCATTTTAATATATAGATCTGCTTCTGCATCATCAAACGGGCAGCAAGGTGTATGTGTTGATTGATAACTTTTATTTTGCTTCATATAATCGTTAGCGGTTTGAAAATCTCCTGCTGCTACATATAAGTTGGCAATATTTAATAAAGAAAGTTCTACTAACTGGTGTCCCCACATTTCATCTCCTGACCCTTTTACAAAAGTAGAATTCGCTGCTGCGAATTTTGTTAGTGTTAATGCATTCTGGCAATAGTCAAAGCCATCCTCATAGTTTCCTTTACCGGAAAGCATACCACAAATTTCCCAAAAAACCTGTCCTTCTGCCTGTTTATCTCCTGCTGCTTTGCATGCAGCAGCGGTCTTTTTTAATGCAGTAATTGCTTCTGCAAAATTCTTTTCCTTGTCAGCACATTGCACGGCTTCAGCGTAACGCCAATAAACTTGTGCAGCTAACGTGTCGGATTTTATACCTTCTGCCAGTTTTACTGCCTCCTTTGCATATAACAATGAAAGATCACAGTCTTTGCTCCAGAAATGTGCCCACTCTGAAAGTCTTTTTGCAGCAAATGCTTTTCCTTTTACAAACCCTATTTTATCGGAGAGATCATAAGCAGCTTTAGCATAATAATACGTGGAGTCAATCATGTCTTTTCCTTTCCATGCAAAATTAACCTGGTTAACTTCAAGTAATAAAGCAACCTTCCGTTCTCCACTAGCAGTGCTTATTGCTTGTCGCAGGCTATCTGCTGCTCTTGTTTGACTAAAAGAAAAATTAGATGCCAGCAGTGTGAGTAAAAGCAGATTCAATTTTCTCATAAAAAAGTGAAATGCAGTTTTAGTTAGAAAAGTTATTGGAGAGAATCAGCATTTCACTGCTAAATTATTTATCAGCGGGGACGGACAGGAGATTGAATGAGTAGTTTACGA
This sequence comes from Chitinophagaceae bacterium, assembly GCA_028288585.1. GTDB lineage: Bacteria > Bacteroidota > Bacteroidia > Chitinophagales > Chitinophagaceae > Ginsengibacter. Next base: position 23,965 of record JAQBNL010000016.1, read on the forward strand.
AGAATAAAGGACAGTGTGCGATAAGTATTGGTTAGTTTGATAAAGAATTTTATTGTATCTCCCAGCTAATATTTCCATCTTTTTCATCCTTTAATAATATTCCGGCTTCGGTTAATTGATTTCTTATTTTATCTGAAGTTGCAAAATCTTTATTGGCCCTTGCTTCTTTTCTTATCTCTATTAGTAATTCCATAACATTATTTAAAGCAGGGTTAGTTTCTTTCGAATTTTTTAATCCCAAAATATCTTCCAACCAAACTTTAAAAGATGTCTTCATCAATTGAAAAGTGCCGGAAGAAATGGCATCAGCGCTTATGTGACCGTCCTTAATTCCATTAATGATGGGAACCATTTCAAAAAAATTAGCCAGCACTTTTGCGGTATTAAAATCATCATTCATAAAATCATCCAGTTCAGCCATAAGCTTCAAGAGAGTAGCTTCAAGCTCCGCGTTTTCTGCTTGCAGCTTAAAGCTTGCAGCTTGCAGCTTATTCAGCACTTCATATCCTTCCCATAATCGCTTCAATCCCTTTTCTGCTGCCACCAATGCCTCGCTGCTAAAATCCAGTGTGCTGCGATAATGCGTTTGAAGAATAAAAAAACGAACCGTCATAGGGCTGAATGCCTGCGTAAGCAATGGATGATTACCACTGAACAATTCAGTAAGCTTGATCACATTGTTATAACTCTTACCCATTTTTTTACCGGCAATAGTTATCATGTTATTATGCAGCCAATACTTTGCAGGGGTTTGATGATTGCAGATGGTGCTTTGTGCAATTTCACTTTCATGATGCGGGAATAGGAGGTCCATTCCGCCGCCATGAATATCGAACTCCGCCCCCAAATATTTAGTTGCCATTGCAGAGCACTCAATATGCCATCCCGGGAAACCATCTCCCCACGGGCTTTTCCATCGCATTATATGTTTTGGCGGCGCTGCTTTCCACAATGCAAAATCAGCTTTATCTCTTTTCTCTTCCTGCCCGTCAAGATTTCTTGTTGTCTCCAGCAAATCTTCAATAACTCTTCCGCTCAGTTTACCATAATCGTGTGTGGCCGCATATTTTTTTACATCAAAATAAACTGAGCCATTGGATACATAAGCATACCCTTCTTCAATGATCTTTTCTATCATGTTGATCTGCTCTACAATATGGCCTGTTGCTGTGGGCTCAATATTGGGGTCAAGCGTATTAAATTCTTTCATTGCCCAATGAAAAAGATTTGTGTATTTCTGCACCAGTTCCATCGGCTCAATTTTTTCGAGCTGCGCTTTTTTCGAGATCTTATCTTCCGCTTCTCTTCCTTCTTCTTCAAAATGTCCTGCATCAGTTATGTTGCGCACATACCGTACTTTATACCCCAGGTGCATCAAATACCTGTTCACAATGTCAAAAGTTATGTATGGCCTTGCATGGCCCAAATGGCTTTCGCCACTTACGGTAGGTCCGCATACATACATACCCACATGGCCTTTTGTAATAGGCTTAAACTCTTCTTTTTTCCTTGTTAGAGAATTATATACTTTAAGAGACATTGTAATAAAAATATGAAATTAAAAATTCGAAATAAGAAATAAGAAATTTTAAATATTAAACAGTTAATTAGAATATGCCGCAGGGGCAGCAAGCGCAGGAGAAATGATATGAAGAAGCTTTATACATCTTCTTCAAAGATAAAAATTATTTTTTCATATGCAAACTAACATCAGCTATAATAGGAAAATGGTCGCTTAAGTTTTTAGGAATCCGGGTAAACTGTTCTATCATAAATTGTTTACCGGTAAAAATATTATCAATCCTTAATGTTGGGGAAATACCGGAGAATGTTCTTCCAAAGGCAATTCCCTTTTCCACGAAAGCATTTTGTAATTCATCCCCTATCCTGCAATAGGCATAGGAGTTTGGCACATCATTAAAATCTCCGCAAACAATTACCGGGTAGGGGCTTTTATCTATTTCTTCTTTTACCCTGTCTGACTGTGCAGAACGTTTAAGAAACCCATGCTTTAGTTTACTGATAATACTTTTTGATTCGGAAAGCGCTGTATCAGTGTTGGTACCCGGGTTATCCAGGTATCTTAAATTACTCTGGGTGAATCTTAAAGATTGCAAATGAATATTAAATATTCTCACCGTATCATTATTGGCAATTACATCAATATATTGAAATATTGAATTATAATCGTGCGGAGGCTCGCTGATGGTTTGTTTATTAATTATAGGAAATTTTGAAAACGTAATAATGCCGAAATGGTGTGCCTGGTCAAAATCCAGCTTGGTTTCGTATGAGTAATAATAGCCGGTGAACTGCAGAATTCTTTTAAAATCTCCAAGGTAGTTTATAGCCTTGTTATCATCGCCGCCCACCATTTCCTGGAAGCAGGCAATATCTGGCTGGTACTGCCTTACAAGATCCATCATCTTCACTTTTTTTTCAGGGTGCGTTTTGTATTCCAGTATATCAAAATGTTCCACATTCCAGCTCATTATACGCATGCTGTTCAACGTTTTTTGCCGGTTGAATTTCCCTGAAAAATGTAAGGGGAAAATATTCTGCACTGCCTTCCAGCAAAAAGCAATCGCTAGCAATGATATTAGCATCCATATTTTTTTTGTGAAAAGCCAGCAGAAAAAAAAGATAATGAGGGTAAATAAAATATAGGGTAAGCTTAAGGTAAATAATCCAATGAACCACCACCGCTCAGGGTTAAAAAACTTTACATAACTGCCCAATACAAAGCAAACAGCCGCCACAATATTGCAGATAATTAAAAACCTCTTGGTAACCCTTCTTAAAAATGGTTTTGCCATTAGCGGTAAGCCTGATTTATGATTTGTATTGGTAAGTTACTGGATAGATATAATTAAAAATCTGCTTCCCCGGCTCTTTTTAAAATATTTTTTTCTTCCTCAGTTAATAAATGATAGCCCTTCTGATTTATTTTATCAAGAATTTCATCAACTCTTTGCTGTGTTATGTTCGATCTTTTTATAAATGGTTTTTGTTTTCCTGTTTTATAAAAAACCTTTTCTTTAATTCTTCTTTGCACCTGCACTCCTTTTTTATCAGGGTTAAAAAGATTGATGAACCATTCATACACATCATTCATCCACAAACTCCAGTCGCTGCCCCTGCGCAAACTAAATACAAACATAAACCCTATAAATGCCCCGGCAAGATGTGAAATATTATAGGCAGCACTGGCACCTGATACGCCGGCAAAATCAATAATAACATATAGCAGTGTAAGCACCCAGATGGGTATACCGCCATTCAGCATTTTAAAAAACCGATAGTCAGGGGCTATTGCTGTTGTAGCAACAGCAATAGCCATAGTGGCTGCATTAGAGCCATACAAGAATGAAAAATTTATGTTTGGTTTCAATTGAGGCAATAAATAGTTGGCAGCTATAAATGCAACAGCGCCGGCAATGCCTCCATAAATGTAAAGAGGAATTAATTTTCTATTGCCCGTAATGCCTTGTAAAATTGAACCGAAAGCCCATAGCCAAAGCATGCTGGTAATTATAGTTAATACACGTATATGAATGAACATATTGGTAAAAACTGTCCATGGCTTTTGGGCTATTGCCGAAAGTTTGGCTGGCATGATGAACCATGGCAATACATTATTTTCAAAACTGCCGGGAGCTGCTTCTATGATGTAATAAATAACCTGGAGAAACCATACGGCAATAAAAAAAATGGCATTGATACTTATTAATATCATTAATGCATTTCCATCAGCGCCTATGGAAATTTTGCGTTTTCGGTAACCGATATATCTTTCAGATTCACCCATAATATTCCAGATGGCTATAAAGTTACATCAATCTGCCGCCTCTATGCTTACGGAAAGTTAAGTTTTAGTAAAATGTTTTTTTGTTTGTTTTGCCCCATATAATCACCAAAATAAAACCCATCACCATGCCGCCGAGATGAGCAAAGTGGGCAATATTATCAGCTGCGCCAGGATGCAGGCCGCCAAACAAATCGATGGCTGCATATATTGCCACCATATATTTTGCTTTAATTGGAAATGGAAACGGAAGAATATAAAATTGCGTATTGGGAAATAAATAAGCAAATGCTGCAAGCAAACCCATAATAGCGCCTGAAGCTCCAATAGCGGCAGTGCCAACCATCATTTGCGCTACAGCCGCTCCTAAGCCACATGCAAGGTAAAAGATCAAAAATCTTTTAGGACCCCAAACCCTTTCCAGCACACTACCAAACATCCACAAAGCATACATATTAAAAAGTATGTGAAAAAAATTTGAAGGATCATGTGCAAACATGTGGGTCACTAACTGGTAGGGTTTAAAAAGCCCGCTATCATAAGGATATAATGCCAGGTAATTGGTTAATCCCATGGTTTTATCCAAAACCATTTGTGCTACATATACCAAAGCATTTATAATAATAAGATTTAAAACAACAGGGGTTGTCCGCTGCATTGAATTTCCGTATTGGGCCATCGATTCGTTTTTATTTATATGCAATTTACTGTTTCAATTCCAATAGCACCACGCACTCAATATGATGCGTATGGGGGAACATATCCAACGGCTGAATTTTAACAACGTTATATCTCTCGCTCAAAAGATTTATATCTCTTGCCTGCGTGGCAACATTACAGCTTACATATACAATTTTAGGCGCTGCGATCTCCAGCAATTTTATAATCAATTTTTCGTGCATGCCTGCTCTTGGAGGATCAGTAATGATCACGCCAGGTTTTCCATGTTCGGCAAAAAAGGCTTCATTACAAATTTGGATAACATCCCCTGCAAAGAAATGCGCATGTTCAATATCGTTTAATAAAGCATTTTCCTTTGCATCCTTAATTGATTCTTCAATTACATCTACCCCAATTATTTTTTTTGCCTGTTTGCTTAAAAATATTCCGATACTGCCCGTGCCGCAATAAAGGTCATATACAATTTCATTACCGGTAAGTGCGGCAAAACTGTTGGCAATCCCATATAAATTTTCGGCCTGCCTGGTATTGGTTTGAAAAAATGATTTGGGGGATATTTTAAATTTAAATTCGCCAAGTGTTTCTGTTATGTATCCCTTCCCAAAATATACCTGCGGATCAAGATCGTAAATACTGTCATTCCATTTTTGATTGATAGTGTAAAGCAATGTAGTAATGGATGGAATTTTTTCTAACAGGTAATCCAACAGTTTTTTAATCTCTGTTGTGTCATCATGGCCAAAAACAAAATTTACCATTATCTCCCCCATAGTGCAATAACGAAGAATAATGTTTCTTAAAAACCCTGTATGCTCTTTTATATTATAATAAGAAAGATTGTTTTCAACTGCATACGCACGTACAGTATTGCGGATAAGATTATTTATATCATCCATCAGCCAGCATTCTTTGATATCAATTATTTTATCAAAAATGCCGGGAGCATGATAGCCCAGCGCATTCTCCTGCGGGATTTTTTCAGCCTTATTAATTTCTTCGCTGGTAAGATACCGCCTGTTACTAAATGTAAATTCCAATTTATTACGATAGTGAACTGTATTGCCAGAGCCGATGACAGGTAAGATTTCCGGTAACTCAACCTTGCCAATTCTTTTTAAAACCTGTTCTGCTTCCTGTTGTTTGTATTGAAGTTGCTTTTCATAAGGAAGCATCTGCCATTTGCACCCGCCGCAAACGCCAAAGTGTATACAAAACGGCTCCGCTCTTTCTTTTGAATATTCTGAAAAACTTATCGCCTTTCCTTCTGCCCAGTCTTTTTTATTTTTTGTTATAAAGATATCGGCCACATCCCCCGGCACAGCGCCTTCAACAAATATCACTTTCCCTTCAATTCTGCCAAGTGATTTGCCTTCCGAGGCATAATCAGTTATGGACAGGTCTTTAACAACAAATTTTTTCTTTCTCATCGCGGTAAAAATACTTTATAACCTATTAAATACGTTATTGAGATTGCCACAAAGTCTCTAAGACTTAAAGAGGCTCAAAGAATTAATTCAACTTAGTGTTTCTCCTGTCTTTGTGCCTTAGTGGCAAACATTATTGATAAAATGTTAAGGATTTTAAATGAAGTACACTCTTTGGATTCGTTTAGATATTTTTGTCACCATTATTTATATTGATGAAGAAATTTTTTAGTTCTCTTATTTTATTTCTTGTTGCCTGCACAGCAAAAAGCCAATACCAGGTAACGCTGCAAACACCCAATTATAAAAGCGGGCTCGCCTATCTTACTTATTATTATGGAAAGAACAGGAATATAGAAGATTCTGCTGTTGTAAATAATAAAGGCATTGCTGTCTTTAAAAAGAATGCAAAATTATTGCCCGGCATTTATTCAGTTATTTTCCCCGGCAAAACAAACTTTGTTGATTTTTTTGTGGACAAAGAACAGGTTATTTCCATCAAAGCCGATACTGCTGACTTGCTTAATAAAACAATAGTAACGGGCTCAAAAGAAAACTCCCTCTTTCAGCAATATCAAAAATTTATATCTACAAAGAGCAGGCAACTGCGGGCAGAGCAGCAGGCGTATACCAGCAGCAAAACAAAAGATGATTCTGTTTTACATGAAAATAATTACCAGAAGTTTAATAAAGAACTTAATCAATACAGGGAGAATATCATAAAGCAATACCCGCAATCTATGCTGGCTGGTTTATTTAAAAGCATGAAGGAACCGGGCTTTGCAATTGTGCATCCTGTAACAAAAGAGGATTCAATAGCTAACTACAACTTTTATAAAAAACATTATTGGGATGGAATTAATTTTGCAGATAACAGGGTGATACGCACTCCATTCTTTTTACCAAAAGTTGAAAGATATTTCAGGGACATTTTAGTTCCCTCCGCCGATACGATAATTAAAGAAGCTGATTATTTATTACTGCTGGCACGTCCCAATTCAGAGATGTATAAATTTTTATTGAACTGGCTTACGGATGAATATATGTATCCAAAATACATGGGGCAGGATGCAGTGTTTGTTCACCTGTTTGAAAAATATCATTCAAAAGGTGTTTCAAACTGGCTCAATGAAAAGCAATTAACCGCCATTTCTAACAGGGCATATATGGTTATGTCAAATTTAATTGGCGAGCAGGCCGCAGACCTCGATATGGTAGACAGCACAGGAAAACCTTATCCACTATATAAGGTAAATGCAGCCTATACAGTTGTTGTTTTTTGGGACCCGACCTGTGGCCATTGCCGTGAGGAAGTTCCGAGACTTGATTCCCTATATCATGCAAAGTGGAAGCAACAGGGAGTTAGGATATATGGTGTGCTCAGTGAGAATGAAAAAACAAAATGGGTTGAATTCATCAAAGAAAATAATTTAAAAGACTGGATACACGTTTACCAGGCAGAAGAAACAAAAAAAGCCATTGCTGATGCCAAACTCCCCGGCTATAAGCAACTATATGATATTACCCAAACGCCTACCCTATATTTGCTGGATAAAGAAAAGCGGATAATAGCAAAGAAGCTAACCCTGCAGCAAATGGATGATGTGTTGCAAACCAAACTAAAAAATAAACCTGCTAATTAATTTTATTTATTAATGAAAAAGCTTTTTTTATTTTTCATTCTTGCCTGCCTTACCTCCGGCATTTTTTCCCAAGCATTATTTACTTACGGAAATAATGTAGTTACCAAAGATGAATTTTTAAGAGCTTATAATAAGAACAAAACGGCTGTTACCGATAAGGCAATGGCCTTGCGTGAATACCTTGACCTTTATATCAAATTCAAGCTGAAAGTAAAAGCCGCAAAAGATATGCGGATAGATACACTGGCATCAATGGCTAATGATCTTCAAAATTTTCGTACGCAAATTGAAGAGAGTTATCTCAATGATGAAAGCCGGGTAAACGCCTTAACACAGGAGGCTCTTGAACGCAGCCAGAAAGATATACATGTTGCTTATTTATTTTTTCCCTTGCAGGATTTCAAGGATTCAATTTCTGTGGAACAACATTATAAATTATCAAAACCATCCTGGACAGACATCGGGTATATTACCACGTTTTCTCTGCCTTATGATTTTGAAAATATTGTATACTTATTAAAACCCGGAGAAGAGAGTCGCCCATACCGGACTAAAACCGGCTACTATATTTTTAAAAATATTGAGGAAAGAAAAGCGGTTGGTAAAATAAAGGCAGCGCAAATTTTAATTGCGCTTCCTGAAGGCGCAAAGGAAGAAGATAAAATCAGCGCCAAAAAAATTGTTGACTCTGTTTATAAAGCATTGCTTGCCGGGGCTGACTTTAGTGAAACAGCAAAAAGTATCAGCAATGATAAGATGACTTATATGTCTGGCGGGTTAATGCCGGAGTTTGGTGTGGGAAAATATGACCCGGCCTTTGAAAATAAAGTGTTTGCCTTACTTAAAGATGGTGATATAACTGAGCCTATTCAAACCCAATTTGGATATCATATTGTAAAAAGATTATTAAGAACAGAAATTCCGCTGGATAAGAATAATGAAAGTTATCTATACACAGTAAAGCAACAGGTTCTACAGGACAGCAGGATTAAATCTGCAAAAGAAAAATTTTTAAGCGATGTTTTAAAGAAATTAAATTATAAAAAAAATACAGGAGTTAAAGAAAATGATCTATGGAAATTAACTGACAGCTTTGTGGTGGCCAATAAAAAAATAATCGTTCCTAACCTGAATGCCAATACTGTTTTGTTCTCACTTAATAATCAAAATATAAAAGTCAGTGAGTGGCTTGCTTTTATAAAAGATTATAAAGCTACGAGTTCAAATTATGGAGAATCGGATAGTGCGTTAATGAATAAATTTATTTCCAAAATTGCGCTGGAAAATTATAAAAAAAGATTGCCGGATTTTAATCCCGGATTTGCATACCAGCTACAGGAATTTAAAGATGGTAATATGTTGTTTGAGGTAATGGAGAGAAATGTATGGAATAAGGCTTCCAACGATAGTACAGGACTTAAAATGTATTACGACCAGCACAAAACAAAATATACATGGAATGAAAGCGCTGATGCAGTTTTAATTTCCTGCTCCAATGAAAAAACGGCAACTGATGTTGCCGGGCAAATTAAAAAAGGTAGAAGCTGGAAGCAGGTAGCAGAAGAAAATCTATCGCAGATACAAACAGACTCCGGCAGGTATGAGCTTATCCAGATACCTGCAAAGCCAAATACAAAATTTATTGAGGGAATGATTACAGAACCTTTGGTGAATGAAAATGACGGCACCGCAACCTTTGTAAAAATCTTAAAAATATATCCTGCTAACCAGCAACGGAATTTTGAAGAAGCCCGTGGATTAGTGATCAATGATTATCAAAATTATCTTGAAGAAAAATGGATAGAGCAACTGAAAAAGAAATATCCTGTTAAGGTTAATGAAAAAGTCTTCCAGTCGTTGCTGTAATTTTAATATCTCTCACAAAAAGATCATCTAATATTTCCACGTTATTTTTTTTATTGTATACCTGTTGGCAAAGTTTTTGCCTTACTGAGGAAAATTAATTATACCCTCATTATTAATCAAGAAAACTAAACCTAAAACAATGAAAAAACTACTAGTGACGGCATTTGCTTTTGCAATGCTTACAAATGCCAAAGCCCAGTTGTATTTACAGGGAGGCGTTAACCTTGCCAACATTACTAAAACCACCAGCGGGCAAACGGAAGACAATAATATGCTTACCACTTTCAATGTTGGTATATTAAATCGTTGGGGTCTGTCAAAAGTTGTTGACCTTGAAAGTGGTGTTCTGTTCACAGGGAGAGGCTCAAAGGCAGAAACATATTATACCAGTGGCAACACAACGGATAACTATGTAAAAACTAAATTCAATCCTTACTACATCGAGGTGCCATTGAACATAGTTGTAAGAGTTCCGCTTCAAAAAACATATGGCCTTTTCTTCCATGCCGGGCCGTATGCAGCAATAGGGGTTGCGGGCAAATCAACCACAGATCAAAAACTTATTGGCATAACCAGTCATTCTGAAAATGATATCCAGTACGCCAATGATGATCCTTTTACCTCAAGACAGGAAGATGCTTCTTACTATAAATTAAAGCGATTTGATTTCGGCTTAAATGTTGGCGGCGGATTTGATCTTGGCAAGTTGTTGCTTAAGGTTAACTATGGCTATGGCTTAACAAAAATTAATTCTACTGAAAGCAATAACGCATCAGACGATAAAAATAAATACCGCACACTGAGTTTTTCTGTTGGCGTCCCTATCGGAAAATAATTTAATTAGATATTATTCAAAATTCCGAAAGTGATTTAGCTCCGTCCTTTAGGGCGGAGTATTTTTTTATACAATCTGTCTTACAGCATTAACTATTACGTGGGGTTTGCCAAGTGTATAATAATGAAGAACAGGTACGCCGGATTTTTTTAATTCTTTTGATTGCATTAACAGCCATTCGGTACCAACAATCTCCACATCAGCATCCGTTTTGCATTTTAAAATTTCATTGCTAAGCTCAGTCGGAATATCAACATGAAATGTTCTTGGCAAAACTGATAATTGCTTTTTTGAAGTAATGGGTTTTAAGCCCGGGATGATGGGAACATCAATTCCCGTTTCCTTACATGCCTTTACAAACTCAAAATATTTTTTATTATCAAAGAACATTTGAGTAGTAACATAACAGGCTCCGGCATCAACCTTTGCTTTTAAATAATTAAGGTCGGTTTGCAGGTTTGGCGCTTCAAAATGTTTTTCAGGATAGCCTGCCACCCCAATACAGAACTGGGTTTTAGAGCCATCTCTTATATCTTCTTCTAAATAAATTCCATTATTAAGATCAACCACCTGTTTTAAAAGATCGCTGGCATAACGATGGCCGTTTATTTCCGGCTCAAACAATGTTTCATTTTTCGCTGCATCGCCTCTAAGCACCAAAACATTATCTATCCCTAAAAATGCCAGATCAATTAAAGCGCTTTCTGTTTCCTGTTTACTAAACCCTCCGCATATTAAATGCGGCACAGCATCTACTTTATAATGATTCATTATAGCAGCGCAAATTCCAACAGTACCAGGCCTTTTCCTTACTTCTACTTTATCAAATGTACCATCAGCCTTTTTTTTAAAAACCTGCTCGCTGCGGTGATAGGTTACATTTATAAATGCGGGTTTAAATTCCATAAGCGGATCAAGATGATCGTAAATGGAATTAATTGTTTTACCCTTAAGAGGCGGTAAAATTTCAAAAGATATAACTGTATCCTTTCTCTCTTTTATGTGATCGGTAACTTTCATGCTTGTTTACAAAATAGTTTGCAAACATACTCAAGTGCAGGTAAAACGCAAACTTGTTAAACTAAACTTTATAAGGGCTACTTATATTATTTTTGTTGAAATACAGTTGTTTTGGACCAAACCATTTACGCAAAGGATATTGTAAAACATTACGGAAAACGTGCCGTTGTAAATCATGTTTCTTTTCATGTTAAACAGGGAGAAATTGTTGGCTTGCTTGGCCCCAATGGCGCAGGTAAAACCACAAGCTTTTACCAGGTAGTTGGTTTGATAAGACCTGATGAAGGTGATATTTTTTTAAATGAGCTTAATATCACTAAACTTCCCATGTACAAAAGGGCAAAAATGGGTATTGGCTATTTACCCCAGGAGGCAAGTGTTTTTAGAAAGCTTAGTGTTGAAGATAATATTGCAGCCGTTCTGGAAATGAGCAAATACAGTAAAAAGCAACAAAAAGAAAAATTAGAATCACTGATAGATGAATTAAGATTAAGCCACGTTCGTAAAAGTAATGGTGATGTGCTTAGTGGTGGCGAAAGAAGAAGAACAGAAATAGCAAGAGCGCTGGCTGTAGACCCTAAATTTATTTTACTGGATGAACCATTTGCAGGTATAGATCCTATTGCCGTAGAAGATATTCAATCCATAGTAAATAAATTAAAATACAAGAATATCGGTATCCTTATCACCGACCACAACGTAAACGAAACCTTATCTATTTGCGACAGGGCCTATCTTTTAATAGAAGGAAAAATTTTTAAACATGGCACTGCCGAAGAGCTTGCAGATGATGAACACGTAAGAAGATTATACCTCGGGAGAAATTTTGAATTAAAGCGGAAAGATTTTTTACAGGCGTAGGTGGCAATGGTCAACGTGAATGCTCATTAAAACTAAAACATCTGTCCTTTTATATTTTTATTTCACGATTGACGTTTCACGATTGACGAAATATATCTATTTTGCTTATATATGAAGCTGCTTAGTCCTGCCATATCACGTTTAGCACGTTTAAGGTTATGGCGTATTGAGAATTGGGTAACCGATCCTATCGCTGCGCAACGTGAAGTTTTACAACACCTTATTACATCAGCACAATACACCGAGTTTGGGCGCAAGTATAATTTTGAAAAATTATTTTCTATCAGGGAATACAAAAAAAATGTTCCCATACATGAATATGATGATATAAAACCATACATCCTGCGCATGATGAATGGGGAGGAAAATATTTTGTGGAATACACCAGTATACTGGTTTGCAAAAAGCAGCGGCACTACTTCAGATAAAAGCAAATTTATTCCAATAAGTGATGAAAGCCTTACTGATATGCATTATAAGGCATCCAAGGATGTGCTTACAAATTATTATAAAAATTTTCCCGAAAGTGATTTACTTACCGGCAAAAGTTTAGTTGTAGGCGGCAGCCACCAGGTACACCAGGTAAATGAAGATATAAATTATGGCGACCTAAGCGCTGTGCTCATGCAGAACACTCCTTTTTGGGGGCATTGGATCCGCACACCTGAATTAAGTATTGCCTTGCTTGATGAATGGGAAAATAAAATTGAGAAACTTGCCCGGCTAACAATAAATGAAAATGTCACTTCTCTTGCAGGGGTACCCACCTGGACAATTGTTTTAATAAAAAGAATTTTAGATCTCTCCGGAAAACAATATTTAAAAGAAGTATGGCCAAACCTTGAATTATATATTCATGGGGGAGTATCTTTTGTGCCATATAGAGAACAGTTGGACCGGCTAATTGGGAAGCCCATAAATTATCTTGAAATATATAACGCCAGCGAAGGCTTTATTGCAGGGCAGGATAAACTTAATGACGATGGAATGCTGCTGTTCACTGACCACGGAATTTTTTATGAGTTTATGCCGGCAGAAGAATACGGAAAAGATACGCCTGAAACAGTAGGTTTAAAAGATGTTGGGCTAAATAAAAACTATGCCCTTATAATAAGCACCAATGGCGGTTTATGGAGATATTTACTGGGAGATACCATTCAATTTACATCGCTGCAACCTTACAAAATAAAAGTTACCGGCAGGCTTAAACATTATATAAATGCTTTTGGCGAAGAACTGATAGTTGATAATTCAGATAACGCAATTGCCATCGCATCTGCTAAAACGGAAGCCATAGTTACTGATTATACCGCAGCGCCTGTATATTTTAGTGAGAATAGCAATGGTGCTCATGAATGGCTGATTGAATTTGATAAAGAACCCGGCGATCTGAATGCATTTATATTTGAACTGGACAATGCATTAAAATCTATCAATAGTGATTACGAGGCCAAGCGGCATAAAAACATTGCACTTCGTATGCCCATTGTTCATGCAGTAAAAGGGGGAACTTTTAATGAATGGCTGCGAAGCAAAGGCAAGCTCGGTGGGCAACATAAAGTGCCCAGGCTTAGTAATGAAAGAACATTAATAGAAGAAATTCTTTCTATAAAAATTTAAGAAAATACTCATGGAGAAATTATTAGAAAATAAAGTAGCTATTGTAACAGGTGCCAGTCGCGGCATTGGTGAAGGCATTGCATTAAAACTTGCAGAACATGGTGCACATATCGCATTTACCTATTTAAGCAGTGATGATAAGGCAAAGGCATTGGAAGAAAGATTACAGGCGTTTGGTGTAAAAGCAAAGGCCTACAAAAGCAATGCAGCCATTTATGATTATGCCGAGGCAACAGTAAATGATATTGTAAAAGAATTTGGCGGCATAGATATCTGCGTAAACAATGCGGGCATCTCAAAAGATAATTTGTTATTACGCATGACACCCGAGCAATGGGATGATGTGATAACTACCAATTTAAAAAGTGTGTTTAACATGACGAAGCAGGTTATTAAACCCATGATGAAAGCAAGAAAAGGCAGCATTATTAATATGAGTTCCATTATTGGAATGCGTGGAAATGCAGGCCAGAGCAGCTATGCAGCCAGTAAAGCAGGTATTATTGGTTTTACAAAATCAATTGCTGCAGAATTGGGAAGCCGGAATGTTAGATGTAATGCGATTGCCCCTGGCTTTGTAGAAACCGATATGACAAGTTATTTAAAAGAAGGCGAGGCCGCTGATAAGTATAAAACAAATATTCCTTTGGGAAGATTTGGAACGGCTGAAGATATTGCGAATGTTACTTTGTTTTTAGCAAGCGATATGAGCAGTTATGTAACCGGGCAAACGATTAGTGTTTGCGGGGGGTTGAATATGTAACCCTCTAAATCTCCCTAAAGGGAGACTTTGTTAGCCTGAAAAAATGAAAGTTTTTGGAAGATGCAAATTTGGTTTATAAAGCTTTATGATAAGACCTATTCTTTTGATTTCTTTATTATTTTGTTTCCGCTTATCCTTAGGCCAAACAAAGACTTTAACTGGAATAGTATCATCAAATGGTGACACTTCATTTTCGTATAAATATCAACTTAAAAAAGCTGAAAAGCTTTCATTGCCTTTATTGGATACATCTTCATATAACAAATATTACCGAATATGGTCAGATAGACAAGTAATTGATCTTTGGCAAAACATAAATGGGGCATTCAGCGGAAGACTTACTACATGGGCAGATGAATATGTTTCCAATAAGGAAGAGCCTACTTATAGAAGTTTTATTGTTATTAAAAAATTAAGTGATGACACAATCAAACTTTTAATGTCCTTAATCAATATCTCAAATATTTTAAGTCTTCCTTCAGACGATTCAATTAAAGGTTGGCGACGAGGATTTGACGGAATAACTTATATAATAGAACAGTCCTCAAAAGAAAATTATTCATTTAAAACATATTGGACACCAAGAGTGCAAGATTCACTTAAAGAAGCAAAACAAGTTCAAGAGTTTATAGATAGTATTTTCTTTTTGACAAATGCACCAAATATTTTGAAAGAATTTTCAAAGGCAATTCCATATGAATGTTATTTTAATGGTGGAATAGGTGTAGCCTGTAAAATTCTAACAAAAAAAGAGCGGAAAAAATATGTGAGGGAGAGAAAAAATTATCGCAAAAAGTATTTGAAAAATTAGGAATCTACTAAAGGGGAAGATACTTTTTATTCCGCCTCCGCAACAACTTCTTTCACTTCGGGTATCATTCTCTTCATCATACCTTCAATGCCTGCTTTTAGCGTTATCATTGAAGAAGGGCAACCAGAGCAGCTTCCCTGCAGCATAAGGTTTACTTTGCCATCTTCATAGCTTCTGAACTGTATAGCGCCGCCATCCATTTCCACGGCAGGCTTTACATAATTTTCTAAAAGGTCTTTTATTCTTTTCACCACATCCTCATCATCAGCATGTACTTCATTGGTGCTTTCAGATTTCATTGCTGCAACCTCATCTTCGTTCACAACGGGCTTACCTTCTTCCAAATACTCTTTTAAAAATTGTTTGATGGAAGGAATAACATCCTGCCAGTCTTCCGTTTCATTTGTTTTGGTAAGCGTAACAAAATTGCTTGCTATAAAAACTGATTTTATAAAAGGAAAACTGAAAAGTTCTGTAGCCAATGGTGATGGGGCAGCGCCTGCCTCATCCTGGAAATCGATGCTTTTGCCGGGATACAATAATTTGTTGGCAACAAATTTCATTGTCTCGGGATTGGGCGTCATTTCAGTATATATGCTGATTACGGGATTACCTGTCTTTATCATAGCGAAAAATTTAACTATACGAAGTTAATAAGATTTGTACGCTTATTTGTTATGATTACGATATAACAGCGTTAAATGACAGAGATTTTTCTTTATTCGGAAACCGCAAACTATAATCTTACGCCAACACCTGCGGAAAAATAGAAGAGATTGCTGCCTCTTTCTGAAAGGTCTGGCCGGCCGCTGGTAGTAACAAGATTTTGAGGCATTACATAAGCCGGGGAGAGATAGGCATTGAATTTACCTTTTACCAGTACTACCGGAACAGATACTTCATAAGCAAGGATTTCAAATTGCTTTGCCTGTTGTGTAGATGTACTATTGTTTCCCAATAGACTGCCAATTCCCTGTCCATTATTTTTCTTTACGTTCTTAAAATAATTATGCGTACCGGAATAAACATAAGCTGACGGATTAAGGGCAACTACTACATCCTGAATTATATCAGTAAACAGGAAAAGCCTGTCCAGTCCGGCAGTAAGCCCAAAGTCTGTTTCATTATTACTGAACTTAACATCACCGCCAAGATTTACATTCACTACTTTATTATTCCAGGCTGTATTTATACCTCCCTGTCCCTTTAATGCGGCCTGTTGTAAAACACTTTTATCCTGGTAAAGAAAATGATTGTAATAAATATTGCCTGAAAAATTCCTGCTGTATGGAAAGCGATAACCAGCTTCCAGAATGGTACCCGTATAGCTTAATGGTGTGGCACTGTTCTGTATAAAAATAAATGTTGAATTAAGATATAACCCGGTTTTACTTTTCAATCCAATAACAGGGAAAAGCCCGCTGCTTTTTAAACTATCCACTCTTCCAAAATAATGAAGCGTTGACTGATAATTTATGCTTGCGGAGAATTCATTCTTTGCACTATCCTGTACATTTTGAGAATCAGCAGTAAAAAAAACAAGCAACCCTATAACTATGAGGGGTATACTTTTAAATTTTGTATAAAGCATAGTTATAAGGTTGCTGTTAGAATTAGAATATTAGAAAGAATATTTTATTGATTTTGTCTTTTGATTTCACCTTGAGCTTTTGCTTCTGTTGAAACCTGTAAACCATGATTGTCTTTACGCACTTTATCTTTCACTTTTTCCACGTTGTCTTTGGTCCTGGTTTTAGTTTTATCAGCTCCGTCTTTTACTTTTGTTTTTGTTTCCTTAACTGCATCGGTTGTCTTTTCTGTGGATGCATCCCCGGATACTGTTGCATTTGTTTGTGATGATGTAAGAATAGTAGTTCCATTTTCTGAATTGCCATTTCCGTTGGATTGATTTCCGGAATTGTTGTTGGCCGCACTTACCTGTGTTGCTGTTTGAATTCCAACATTTGCATTTACTGCAGGTGTTACTTCTTTTACCTTTGTTATTGTTTTACCTGGTACTTGCCTAACTTTTGTAACAACAGTATTGGTTGCATTTGTTGTTGCCTGCGTTGTTTTTGTAACTGCATTATTTACTGCAGCGCCATTAACTGTTGTGGTGGCTTTGGTTGCTGAATTAACACCTACACCTAATTGACCAAAAGTTGTTGCTGAAATTAAAATGAATGCAGAGGCCCCTAAAAAGATTTTCTTTTTCATAAAGTTGTGATTTTTCGAGTGATTGAAATAAGTTTCATGGTATAGATTTCAAAACCTGTGCCAGCGTTGCCTTAAATTGAAATTTAAAATAATATCACACGGAATTTTTTTTCCTGCTAACAAATTTTTAACAGGAAATATTAATCAGTTATTACGCGGAGTTTTGCATAATTGAGCATTATCTTCTTCTCGCCATTGTGCTCAAACTTAACCGTAGCAATAGGATTGTGTGCAGCGCCTTCCATTTTTATTACTTCGCCAAAGCCAAATTTCTGATGCTCTACTTTCTGACCTTCCTGCAAATTACTCGTATCGCTCGGGGCAAACCCCGGAGAAGGTGTATGTTCTTTTATTTTTACAGTTGCCGTTCCAACATAGGATGGCTTATCAGTGTAACGCGGACGGTCATCTGTTGGACCTTTCCAGGCCTGCTTTACTTTTTCAAATGGATTCCAGTGAGAGGTTTGATTGTTGCGCATGTTACCGCCTGCATACGCACGGTCTAAATATTTTTCAGGAAGCTCATCAATAAACCTGCTTGGCTCATTCTGTGTAAGGTTACCAAAACGATAACGTGTGTTTGCATATGTGAGATACAGTTTTGCTTTTGCTCTTGTTACGGCAACATAAAATAATCTTCGTTCTTCTTCCAGTTCTTCTTTTGTATTAATTGCCATTGCATTGGGGAACAAAGTTTCTTCCAGGCCTCCAACAAAAATTACAGGAAACTCAAGCCCTTTTGCAGCATGTATCGTCATTAGTTTTACAACATCTGTTTCACCTTTGTCTTCGTCTGAATCAGTTAAAAGTGTAATTTGCTGCAGGTAACTTCCTAAACTTTTATCAAGCAGCTCACCATCTTCTGTTGGTGTTTCAGTAAATTCTTTTATTGAGTTAAGCAACTCCTGTATGTTCTCATATCTTGCTAAACCTTCAGTTGTTTTATCATTAAATAAATCTTTTATTATTCCTGTGCTTTTACCAACAATGGTAGCAAGATCGTATGCATTCTTTTTCTGCAATTCACTTTGAAACATTTTTATCATCGTAACAAAGTTATTAATCACCTCCAGTGTATTTGCCCTGTAACCAAACTCTGCAGCCCGTTCCAGCACATTCCAGAATGAGATATTATTTTCATTCGCAAAAAGGATTGCCTTCTCAACAGTAGTTTTTCCAATGCCTCTTGCAGGAAAATTTATGATGCGTTTCAATGCTTCCTCATCACCGGGATTTAATATAACACGCAGGTAACTTAAAAAATCCTTTATCTCTTTTCTTTGATAAAAACTTATGCCTCCATAAATGCGGTAAGCAATATTCATACGGCGCAGGCTTTCTTCAAAGCTCCGGCTTTGCGCATTGGTTCGGTATAGAATGGCAAAGTCATTATTGCGGAAATGGTTCCGAAGTTTTTGTTCCTGTATAGCATCTGCAACATATTTACCTTCATCATTATCAGTTGCAGTACGTACCAGTTTTATTTTTTCTCCCTCATCATTGGCTGTCCATAATTTTTTTGGCAGCTGGCCTTTATTATTCGAAATAATATCATTGGCAACGTGAAGTATACTTTTCGAGCTACGGTAATTCTGTTCAAGCAAAACAATTTTTACTTCATCATAATCTTTCTGGAACTGCAAGATATTTTCAATCGTTGCTCCGCGAAAACTGTAAATACTTTGTGCATCATCACCCACCACTGCAACATTCTCATGCATGGCGCCAAGTAGTTTTATAATTTGATATTGCGCAGGATTGGTATCCTGGTACTCATCTATCATTATGTATTTAAACTTGCGCTGGTATTTGCTGAGGCTTTCGGGGTGTGTGCTGAGCAATAAATAAAATTTAAGCAGCAGGTCATCAAAATCCATTGCGCCGTTTTTAAAACAGCGCTTGCAATAAGCATCAAAAATTTGCCCCAGCATAGGGCGGTTAGCTCTTACATCTTCCTGCTGAATAGCATAATCATTCATGTATTCAGCAGCAGTTACCAAACCATTTTTTGCTGCCGAAATCCTGTTATAAACAACATTCGGCTTGTACTGTTTATCATCAAGACCTAACTCATTCACAACCGTTTTTACAACACTCTTTGCATCATCCGTATCATAAATGGTAAAGTTGCGTGGATAGCCAAGCTTGTCTGCTTCGGCACGTAATATTCTTGCAAATACGGAGTGAAAAGTACCGATGTATAAATTTCTTGCTTCGTTATTACCAAGAATTCTTTCCACCCTCTCCTTCATTTCTGCAGCAGCCTTATTGGTAAAGGTTAATGCAAGAATATTAAAGGCATCCACGCCATTTGCCAGCAGGTGGGCAATGCGTGTGGTAAGTACTTTTGTTTTGCCGCTTCCTGCGCCTGCAACTATCATGATAGGTCCATCACGATGCAGCACAGCTTCTCTTTGTGGTTCATTCAATCCCTGTAAATAGTCCTGCATGTTGCAAAGTTACGAAATGCAAAGGGCGGGTAATTGAATGTCAGTAAATATTTAGTGTAAGATTTATTTAATTTTGTTTTGCAAAATAACCTGGTATGAAAACAATTAAAGCCAACCATAAAGCGGAATATGAACCCATTGCGGATCTTATTACTTTCAGGGCAATGCCAACAAAGCATGTTGCAATGAACCAGCTTGATCCATTCATCTTTTTAAACCATCATGGATGGCAGGAATATCCTGCAGACAACAACGGCTTGCCATTCGGGCCGCATCCGCACAGGGGTTTTGAAACAGTAACTTTTATTTTAGAAGGTGACCTTACACATAAAGATAGCAGTGGCGCAGAGAGTATTATCAAAACAGGTGGTGTACAATGGATGACAGCAGGCAGCGGATTGGTTCATGCAGAAATATCTTCTGAAGAATTTAAAAAAAATGGCGGGCCGCTGGAGATATTACAGCTATGGGTTAACCTTCCTGCCAAATATAAAATGACAGCACCAAAATATGTTGGCCTGCAAAAAGAAGAGATACCAACTGTACAATGGGATGATGGAAAGGTTATGGCGCAAATTATCAGCGGAACATGGGAAGGAACAAAAGGCGCTGTTGAGCCACTTACTGATATTTACCTTTCGTGCATTACGTTTAAAGCCGGGGGCAAACATACTTTTTCAATCGAAGCTGATAAAAATATTTTCCTGTACGTGGTAAAAGGTGAATTGCTTATTAATGGTGAACGCACAGGTATGCATCATCTTGTTGAATTTAACCATGATGGTAAAATGATAGAGATGAAAGCCGCAAGCGATGCTGTTATTTTATTTGGGTATGCTATACCGTTTCATGAGCCATTTGTTGCTTACGGACCATTTGTTATGAATACGCAGGAGGAAATTATGCAGGCATACGAAGATTATAATAACGGTAAGTTTGGTAAGGAATTGTAGTTGTTGGTCAGGCGACCAGCAATGGCAATTGATAAAGAATTACGATCATTAACAGGCCTTATTTTTTATATGTCACTCTCCATATTGTATTTCCTGCATCATCAGTTACCAGCATAGAACCATCCTGCGCAAACACAACACCCACGGGCCTTCCATACACCCTGCTCTTGTCTCTGTCCGCAATAAACCCTGTAAGAAAATCCTGCATAGGCCCGGATGGCTTACCATTTTTAAAAGGAACAAAAACCACTTTGTAACCGGTTAATACGCTCCTGTTCCAGGAACCATGTTGTGCTATAAAAAGCCCTCCATTATAATTTGAACCCAAATAATTTTTATCGTCAAAAGCAATTCCAAGGGATGCTGTATGTGAGCCAAGCGAAACATCAGGCACAAGCGTTTTACTTACAAGATCAGGCCGTTCTCCTTTTCTTCTCGGGTCTTCATGATTACCAAAATATGCATAAGGCCATCCATAAAACCCGCCATCTTTTACACTGGTAGTGTAATCAGGAACTAACTCGTCTCCTAATTCATCTCTTTCATTTACTGCTGTCCACAGTGTATTGGTGCCCGGGGCCCATGCAAGACCGACAGGGTTACGAAGCCCGCCTGCAAAAATTCTTTCACCACTTCCATCGGGATTTATTTCCAAAATATTTGCCCTGCGCTTTTCATATTCAATTCCATGTTCAGCAACATTGCTGCTGGAGCCAACAGTTACATAAATTTTTTTACCATCCCTGCTCGCCAGTAAATTTCTTGTCCAGTGATTATTATAACCACTACCCGGCAGATCAAGAATTTTTGTTCCTGCTGCTGTCATTTGTGTTTGCCCTGTCTCATAAGGATAGGTCCATACTCCATCTGTATTGGCAACATAAAATTTGTTTCCGAGTATCAGCATACCAAACGGCCTGTTAAGCCCGCCTAAAAATATTTGCTGTACTTCCGGAACACCGTCATGGTTTGCATCTCTCAGCAGCAGGATACAATTCTTACTTGTATTTCTTGAATTAGATTCAATTCCTGTTTTTTTAAACCCGTCGGATACGGTGTTGGCTTCGGAAACAAAAATATCCCCGTTAGGCGCAACATACATCCATCGTGGATTATCCAATCCTGATGCAAATTTTGTTACAGTAAAACCAGGAGGCGCTATAGGTTTTTTATCACCTGGCCAGCCAATTGTTTTGGAATTATTTGTTGCAGATGAAGTGGCAAATGGTTCAGGTAAAGTAACTTCTTCAACCGCCGTTTTAACCTTTATAGATTGAGCGTTTGCTGTTATCCCTAAAAATATAACAGGTAACAGGAGAAGAATTTTTTGTTGCATAAATTTTTTTTAACAGCACAAAGATATGCAGCCTTTCCAACTCTCTAAAACAGCATTTATTCACTTCCCTTTTCTGCGGCAAAATGTTCTTTACGCAACTGTTTTACTCTACCAAATTTTTTCCTGATAAAAATATTCAGTGGCTCTTCATAAAAAATAAATATCAGCAAAGCGATTAATTGAGTTAGGATAAATACCACCAATACATATAAATTCCGGTAGCCGGAAAAATATGGGGACAGCAATGGAGCAGCTATAGCTTCGATCACGATCATATGCACCAGGTAAAATGCATAAGAAGTGCGGCCCAGTAGTCCCATGATCGGGATCGATAAAAATCGTGATGCCCAGCTTTTTTCGCAAATGAGGCCATAATATAAAACAGCTACCGGTATAGGTAAAATAAAATTATTAATCAGTATAAACTCTATTCGCTGGGTTGGATCATTCATATTGTTACTTAAGATCAATATTCCTATTGAAATAAAAATACCAATACAACCCGCCAGTGTCCAGGTACTTCCTTTTAAAACAAGGTTCCCCTTGTTTTCACGATTAAGGATAAGCAGTGCCAGGAAAATACCACAATAGAATTCAAAAAAATGGCCAAAGAAAGTATCCGCAAAAATAAAATTGGGGCTATGCAGAAAAGAAGTAGGGACATAAGAAATACAAAGTGCGGCAGCCAATAAAAAAATCCCAAACAATAAGGAAGTAAAAAAATTAAACCGCCTTATCAAATACATAATAATGGGTGCCAGCAGGTAAAAACATTCTTCCACTGTTATTGACCAGCTGGGCTGTATAGCCCTGTCGTACAAATTATGAAACAAGGCATGAGTGAGCGTATAATTCTTAAATAAAAAAACAGGGCGATAATTATGCCGCCATAAAATGGCAACTGTTACCAATAAAAAATATACAGGATAAATACGGGCAAATCTTTTTACAAAATACCCGGATAGCCTTCCTGCTCTTACAAAGGGATCATTATAATAAAGGTAAAAAATAAGAAAGCCGCTGAGCACAAAAAAGAAAGGGATCACATCAATTACTATTGAATGCCCCAGGTTAAACGGAAGATGAACAAAGAATACCATCATGGCACCCATGGCACGAATTCCTGTTAATGCCGGATAGCGTTCATTGCCGATTTTTACAAAAGGAAAATTTCCCATTTAATACTGTAGCGTTGCTAAAAATGAAATTAAGATTTTAAAAACGCCCGGGTAAACTTCTTATTCTCCCATCTTCCCTTTATCCTTTTTAAATTTATTAAACAGGTCCAGCTTGAATTTAATATTGCCATCAGGGCCGGGGCGGCCACGCAGATGAATGCTGCTTCCGGGCTTTTTATCTGTACCTATATTTTCCGGATTAAAATCTGCGCCACGTTTATGTATGTTGCTTAGTGGTACCTGTATACTAATATCCGTGGTACCCTTTTTACTATAAATCCCTTCCACAAACATTGACATTACGCTGGACTGTATTTCCATGCGGTTTATTTTCACTTCGCCATTCTTTATTTCAAAGCGGTCTTTTAGTTCTGCAAAGCGGATGTTTTCAAAATCCCTGTTCTTAAATAGGAAGTTTTGCAATTTTTTTACAGGCTCATAATTATTGAGTGCGCCATCCTTCAGTGAAAAATCTACAATGCTTTCAATGCTTGCCGGGTCTGCCAGACCCTCATCACTAACATTCAGCGATGCATCAATTTTTGCAGTAAGCTTGCCAGCTATACTTTGAGCTGTAATACCATCCTGCCCAAAATTATTAAAAGCTTCCAGCGTTTTACTTACGTCAACATTATTAAGAGATACATTTATTTTAGCATGGTGTGTATTGGCACTTTGCGTTACCAGGGACCCTGACAATTCCATTCGTCCGCCGGCATGTTCCATACTTACATTATTAATTACATACCGATCCTGTAGCAGGGAAATATTAGCCAATGCGCTGGTGGCTTCAAACTTTTTATATGTTAGTCTTCCTGCCTTTAAATTAACAATCAAACTTCCCTGGTCAAGCACCTGGTCAATCTTGCCAGCCATCTTTACCAGTTTTCTTTTTGCATTGGTTTCAGCAACTACTTTTTTTCTCGCTTTCAATAAAAAAGTAAAAGCATTTAAATTAAGAGATGGCGAATATATATTCCAGTCAATATTTACTTTGTTAGGCTCGGCATCAATAAGGGTTAATAGATTAAGGGCCTTCCCTTCCATAATCACTTTATTATTGAGCACCTCGCATTGCAGATTCTCTACAAATACATCCGAGCTTTTAAACACGACACGTCCGTTCACGTTTTTTAATTCTACATCACGTGGTTTGTATAGTACAGTTCCATTCTTAAAAGAAACAAAGCCATTGACAAATGAATTGGTGTTATTATTTTTTGCAAGAGGCCCTTTATATGTAATATTAGCGGTACCTGTACCCGATTTTAACTGAATAGAATTACTGCCAATAACATCATTAAACGCCGGGAGCGAAAAGCTTGATTGCAGGTCGCAGGTAAGCATTGGCACCATCAAATTTATTATTTCAATTTTATCAGAAGTAACAGGAAGATCCTGCCAGGAGGCTGAAAAATCTGTGATAACAATTTTAGAATTGGGATCTTTTCTTGGTAAACCTGCCACCACTTCATTAGTATAAAAACCTTTAAAAGATGCATTATCAAAATCAATGAACGGTGTTTTAAGATGTGTTTTTTGCGTGGTAAAATTTACTGTTATTAAAGGGTCACCGCCTTTTAAAGGACCACTGAGGCTGGCTATTACATCAAGCGGCTTATCCACATCTGTAATGGATAATGCGGTAGATATTTTTTGCGTTACTAACGTTCTTGCAAATGAGTACAAAATGTTATTGGTATACGCCCGCATACTAAAGAGACGGTTATCGCCTGCCATATCAAAGCGGGCAGTAATATTAAAAGGCTGGTCATCTAATTTTATATTCACACTGTCAAACTGAAGCTGCTTAATGTTTTTATCATACCGTAAATCAAATTTTCCGCTAAATGTTTTGCCCTTTATAAAACTCCCTCTTTCTAAATTAAAGGCAAGACTATTGACCAACATATCCGCCTCTACAGAAAATAAAAAGGTTGCATCATCCTTATCTTCCAGGTCAAGTTTTAGCTTGTTTACAATAATATCATGCAGCCTGTTTTTTTGTTTATCATCTTCAGTTATTCTAACATTATTGAGCAATATCTTTTTTAATTCGTTTCTTGCTTTGCTGTTTTCGGTGCCTGCTGCAGCGTCTTTTTTGGGATTAAAAAGGTATTTGTTTGTATAACCGGCCGTATCAGTGTACAGGTAAAAACTTCCTTTATCTATTCTGAACCCATTTATAAATGATCGTTTACGTATCATGCTTATTACGCCAACATTTACAAATACTTCTTCGCCGGTAAAAAAAGCATGGTGATGTTGCGCATACATGGTATCGGTTATCTGTACATTATGAAGCGCTACCGAAACGGTTGGAAACTGGCGGAAAAAACTTAATTCCACATCGCCGATAGTTACATTGCCATTAAGCTTTTTCCCTATCTCTTCAGTAACCTGTTTTATAATTTTTTTCTTATTAACAGAAACATATATGAATACGAAAGTGTATAAGATAACAAGAATACTTAACAGTACTACAAGCCCTTTAAGCGTGTATTTAAGGTATTTGTTTTTCAAAAATGAAGATTAGTGTGTATGAATATAAGCTAAATTCGGTTTTGGCAGCTATTGGATTTTATGATAGCAAACGGTATGGTTTGAAGATTTTTATTCTTCTCCTTCCAGCCGGGCAAGTTCTCCTTCATCAAGATCGGCGGCCGGATCAGGTTTATTGGTGAGATCGGGGTCTCTTTCTATATCTTTTTGCGCTTGTTGTAGAGCTTCGGCTACACTTTCTGAATTATTTGAGGTGTCCTGCTTCTTTCCACTATTGTTTTGTTGCGGAATATTTTTATCTGTACCTATCATATCAATTTTTTTAAAATGAGAGCATATAATTCTATGCCAATTTTGTAACAATAGTTGTCTGTATGCCGTAAAAATCTCATCTTTACATGCCCGCCCTAATTCACACACAACAATTTATAACCGTTATGTATAATCACATCTGGAAAAAATATTTGCCCTTTATCAACATCCATTTAAAAAAATCGGCCACCGAAGACCAGGTTTTGACATTAAACCGTGTTGATTTTGAAAGAGCCGGCACAGGCAGAAAAGCAGGTTATAAATTTACCATTCAGCTTACAAACGGACGTGTAAGTAATGTTATCAGCGGATCGCCACTGGCCATGAATCTTGCTTCAGTGCTTTTGGAAGATGAAAACACAAAAAAAATCATCAAGGATAAGATGTATGAGATAAGCCTGAATACTAAGTTTCAGCTTACCACAAAAAACATCACTCCTCCTGCTGAAGAAGATGATACAGAAGAAGTAATACCGTCAGAAGAAGAAGCAGAACCTGCTGCTCATTAATTATTTTTTAGGTTCTTTATTTCCTTTTTTCATTGATATGCCTGGATTATTTTTATTGTCCTCTTTATTATGCCGGGCATCCATATTATCTCTTATTTCGGGAATAGGCTTATTGCTATGTCCCTGTTTGCTTTGTTTGTTTTCCTGATTACGTGAACCTTTCATGACTAAAGTTTTTTACCAGGCGCCAAAAATTATACCCATTTCTTATACATAAAATAATACCTTGGCACAATCTTTAATAAGCATACTTAAATTTTTATTATGAATCCCAGGTCAAAAAAATATTACGAAAGCCGTAAAGCACAAAAGGGAGATAAGAAAGGCTCTGCAACCAATGCAGGCTATGATGAGCAAAATGAAAAAACGGCAAAACAGCCAAAGAAAAACCCTGCGCCTTCCAGGAAAAAAGATGATCCTAAGGAAGCCAGTACCGCAGAGCAGGATGATACCGGCGGGGGAAATGATTCCGGAAAAAGATCAGATGATAATTGAAAAAAAATCATTGCTTAGGATGGTTGCAAATTTTTAGCAGGAGAAAATTATAGATCAGTTGCATCAAAAGTATTTCCCTGTTTTATATCTCCTGTTTCATAGCCTTTCTTAAACCAATACATTCTTTGTGCAGAAGTGCCGTGGGTAAATGCATCCGGTGAAACACGGCCTTGCGCAATACGATCATCGCCAATAGCGCTGGCAGCATTTAAAGCCTCTTCAATATCTTTTGCATCAATTACATTTTTCATTTTTTGATCGTAATGCGCCCATACGCCTGCATAAAAATCCGCCTGTAATTCCATCTTAACTGAATATTTATTGTACTCGGCTTCGGTTAACTGATTTTGTAATCTTTGCATTTTTGCTGACAGCCCTAAAAGATGCTGCACGTGATGCCCGACCTCATGTGCTACTACATAAGCCATAGGAAAATCGCCTGATGCTCCAAACCTGTTCTTTAATTCTTCAGCAAAAGAAAGATCGATATAAACTTTACTATCTGCCGGGCAATAAAAAGGACCTGTTTGAGAACTGGCCCCTCCGCAACCGGCGGCATCGGTGCTTCCACTGAATAATACAAGCGTTGGTTTTGTATACTGCCTGCCCATTTCACCAAATATTTTATCCCAAACATCTTCCGTGTCTGCCAGTACTACTTTTACAAACCGGGCTCTTTCATCCTCCGCGGCTTTTTGCTCCGTCGTCATTTCCTGCTGCTGGCCTTGTGGAAAAACCTGTTGCAGATCAGATGTATCTCCGCCTCCAAGTAAAAACTTTGCCAGCAAAAATATAATACCAATAATGCCGCCACCTGCGGCAATGCCACCACCGCTTATACCGCGCCGGTCATCTACATTGCTGCTTTCTCTTCTTCCCAGCCATTGCATAATTTAATTTTTAAACTATGATATAAAAAATGATGCCACTATTTTGCCTCTACAAAATTTCCAAGCATTACGCCACAGCCTTTATAAGTGCTTCCCTTAAAATTTACCACCACCTTATACTGGTATAAAAAATCGCTCATGCCATCGCTGCAAAACTGCGGGAAAACTGTTATGCGTAGGGGGCTGCTATTTGATAAAATATTGTATACGGTACTATCTCTTGTTACAGATGGTTTTTCTACGGGGACAATAACAGGCTTTTTCCAATCAGCCAATTTAAACAGTATCATTTTTTCATTATCTATTTCAAGGCTCCAGAAAGGTTCATTTCCTACGCCAATAAAATCTATTCCTTCATTTTGCTTTTGCTTCCATGATGGATTAAGTGTTGCGAGCTGACGTTTAACGAGTGCATATTGTAATGAGTCAGTAAAGAGGCTGTCTTTTCTTAAAAAGAATTTAAGCGGTGCCCTGCCGGTTTGATACATCCATATCATTCCGTTTTTTCTTTCCCAGATGCCTTCCGTTTTTTTAGGAACAGGTGATTTGCCCCATGCCAGTTCTTCCAGCCTGTATTTTTTATCGGGTGTAAATAAAATTGTCTGCTGAATTCCTTCGCATCCTTTACAGGGATACATTCCCTGGTATGCACCATTCGGGAGGCTATCTGCAAAAGCAGCAGCCATCGTAGAATCCTTTACAAATATTACAGTATCCTGTATATGAGTAGTATCATTTACAAAAACCGTTTTTTCGTTTGTTGGTGTTTGATTACAGGAAAAAATAATAAGGGCGGTGATAATAAGACGGGTGGATTTCATATGTAAAATTTATATGAAAATACTGCTTATAAGATTGATGGATGGTATAATTGCATAAGAAGATATTCTATAGTTTTATTTTTATTAAAATTTATTTATGAAAAAGATATTTCTTGCAATGAGTATAATTACTGGCTTTATCACCTGCAGCCAAAAAAATACTTCTAATAATTATTCTGCTATGCCGGATACTTCTTTTAATAAAATGCTTGATGATTATTATGAGCAGAGAATGAAGTTGTATCCTTTAGAGGCTACCCAAAACGGGGACAACCGGTATAATGATCAGTTACCAGGGTGTTGCGGTTGCCGTGGGAATTCTTATCGGGGCTTGGGGCTCAACTAATAATGTAACAACCACCATTAATATTCATGAGGCAAAACAAGGCGATCTTATCTGGAAGTACGATTATGTTGCACAGGGTAGTGTAGGCAGTTCTCCTGAAAACCTTGTAAATGCTTTAATGAGAAACGCATCAAGGAAGTTCCCTTATAATGAAAAGAAATAAGCTTTATAATAATTATAACTTTTAGAATTCCAACCATTTATAATTCTAAAAATATCTTTACAGTTCAATAGCCCGTTTTATCCGGCTTTGTACTTATGAAAATAGCAAGAGCTTGCCTCATGCTGAAACCCTGCTAGTATTAGTAGGGTTTTTTATTAAAGGATAACTAAATATTTTATCTATAAATTACTAAAAAAATTAGTGTTTATAAATATTTATTTCTATCTTTGAATAAATAATAACTTAGATACATCAATTAAAACAGACAACATGAGCAACGCAGAAAAATTAAAAGCATTAAAATTAACTATTGATAAAATAGATAAAGATTTTGGAAAGGGCAGCGTGATGATGATGAATGAAAGATCGCAGGAGCCGCAGGAAGTTATTTCTACCGGTTCTATTGGTCTTGATGTGGCCCTTGGCATTGGCGGTTTGCCAAAAGGCAGAGTGGTGGAGATTTATGGACCGGAATCATCAGGTAAAACAACCCTTGCCATACACGTAATTGCCGAGGCACAAAAAAAAGGAGGCATGTGTGCCTTCATTGATGCAGAGCATGCTTTTGATGCGACGTACGCAAAAAAATTAGGAGTAGATGTAGATAATCTTCTTATCTCTCAACCGGACTATGGAGAGCAGGGATTGGAAATTGCCGACCGTCTTATTCTTTCCGGAGCGTTAGATGTAGTGGTGATAGACTCTGTTGCTGCGCTTGTACCTAAAGGTGAATTGGAAGGCGAAATGGGTGACAGTAAAATGGGATTGCAGGCAAGGCTGATGAGCCAGGCATTGCGTAAGCTTACTGCTACCATAAGTAAAACAAACAGTTGCTGCATTTTTATTAACCAGCTGCGTGATAAGATAGGTGTTATGTTTGGCAGCCCTGAAACAACAACCGGTGGAAATGCATTAAAATTTTATGCCTCCGTAAGATTGGATATTCGCCGGATGGCGCAAATAAAAGATGGTGATGAATCTGTGGGTAACAGGGTGAAAGTTAAAGTTGTAAAAAATAAAGTTGCACCACCTTTCCGTATTGCAGAGTTTGATATTATGTTCGGACAGGGTATTTCTAAAACAGGCGAAATAATTGATATGGGTGTTGAAATGAATATTATACAGAAAAGCGGAAGCTGGTTCAGTTATGATACCACCAAACTTGGGCAGGGACGTGATTCGGTAAAACAATTGTTGCTGGATAATCCTGAACTTGCTGCTGAACTGGAAGGAAAAATAAGAGCTAAAATTGCGGAAGTAGCAGCAACATAAATTATTACTAGTGGGTTAGTATAGCCATTCACATTGTGGATGGCTTTTTTATGTTCCCAAAAATCTATATCCCCTCCAGATTATTTTTACATCTTCCCAAACATCATAATCTGTGGCATACCACTTATCAGAACCCGAAAGACTTTCCGGCGGTAAAGTATTTAGGATAGCCGGAAGACCCGTGGTGGTAAGGACACCTTCTTTTATTTTGGGTAATGCGTTATCCGGCCATGCGTACCCAACCCATGTTTTATTAAGAAAGAGTATATCAAAAATATTTCTAAAAAATTGGTGTGGCTTTTTTTGAATGAGTAAATGAACCGGAAATGTTATTATAAAACAAATGCTGACCACAACATCAATAAAACTTTTATTTCGTTTACTAATTGGAAGTGAAAGCTTAATTTTTTTGTCGCCAGAGATAAATTTACCGCTGGTTTTTTTATTCTCACTTCCTACTATTCCCGAAGCATTGGCTGCATGAAATTTAATCCTGGTATGATTGGGAATTTCCTGCATCATACCAATTATCTTTTTAAAAGAAAGTCTTCCTTCACAAAAAATAATTTCTTTTACTGAATAGGTTTTAAGCAACTGTTTGATATCTTCAATAGTGCCAATTGACCCGGTTTTATTGCCATTTACTTCTATTCTTCCCAGAACCCTTTCTTCCATTCCTGCATGCTGCATTATATGATTTACTTCTTCAAATTCCTTTTCTGTTCCAACAATATACGTTTGCCTGTGCTCTTCACTATTGTCGTCCTTTTCAATCACTTTCCATTTTACAAGCAGCCACCTTATAATTGTTATTAAGATAAAAGCAAGCAGAGACCCAAACACCAGTATTCCTCTTGAGAAACGCAAATGTTCGGGCAATAATGCATATACTGACAATAAGAGTGCGAATGCAACAACGGTAGAATGATTTAATCTTTTTTGCTTGAAACCATTATCATACAATCCTGAATAATATGAGGCCACTAAAAAAATAAAAGTATAAACAGGAAATGCAATCACAAGCATATTGGAGGAATAATTCACATCTCTTTTTACATATAAATTCCATAAAATCTTAATTATCCAAAAACTCATTAATATAATTGTACCGTCTATAACCGGCATGCCCACCCACTTAATAAATCTTTTTATGGCCGAAAGAAATGCCCTGGCAAATATCCCCAGCTGAATTAGTAAATTAAAAAATACAGCCCTGTTGCCATAATGTTTTTTGGCAAAAATGCTCATGGCTTTATAAAATAATCTTACATAATTAAGCCCGCCTCTTCTTGTGCTTTCTCCTTTAAAATGCACCATATTTGTTTCTGCAAAATAAAAATTTTTATAGCCGGCTTTCTGTATGCGGTAACTAAGGTCTATATCTTCCCCATACATAAAAAAAGTTTCATCAAAGCTTCCTATGCTGTCAATGATTTTTTTCGGGACCATCATAAATGCGCCCGCCAATACATCTACCTCATTAGTTTCATTTTCATTTAGATTTCCTAAATGATATTTGGAAAATTTTTGGGAATGAGGAAATAGCCGTGATAACCCTGCCAGCTTATAAAATGATGTGAGCGGGGACGGAAAAGAGCGTTTGCTTTCTTTTAAAAATTTACCTGAACCGTCAATCATTTTTATACCGAGCGCCCCCGCCCCGGTATGCGATTCAAAAAAAGAGATGCATTTTTCAATACAATCCTCAGGCACTAATGTATCCGGATTTAAAAATAAAATGTACTTCCCGGTTGCCTGTTTTACAGCCATATTATTGGCTTTTGAAAACCCAATGTTCTCTTTGTTCCATATAAATTTTACATTGGTGAACCTGTCTTTGAAAAAAGCTTCGCTGTCATCAGAAGAATTGTTATCTACAACAAAAATTTCTGACTCAACGTTATGAACAGCCTTCATTAACGAGCAAAGACATTGCTCTAAAAAATATTTTACATTATAATTTACTATGATGATAGAAAGCTGCAAGCCATATGTTTAACAAGCTAAATTAATGGTTGTAGCGTTAATGGTTTAATGGTTTTTAATAAACCTAAAAACAATTCAACATTTTATCAATTCAACATTTTGCATAGATTATCTTTGCGCCATGTTAAAATCAACATTGCTGAAAGCCACTGAAGCGGGGGCAAATGAACTTAGAAGATTTTTCAATGGTTCTTTTAAAATTTCGAACAAGGAAGGAATAAATAATTTGGTTACAGAAGCCGATCATGCATCTGAAAAGGCAATTATGGATGTTATTAAAAAAGATTTCCCTGACCATTTTATTTTAAGTGAAGAAAGCGGTGAATCCGGAAACGCTAACGAATATAAATGGATAATTGACCCAATAGATGGCACTGTAAATTTTGCAAATGGAATTCCTATTTGCTGCGTTAGTATCGGTGTGGAGCATAACGGGCAAATGGTTTTGGGTGCAGTGTATAATCCCAATATGAATGAATTTTATTTTGCGCAAAAAGGATATGGCGCTACATTAAACGAAAAGAAAATTAAGGTGAGCGATAAAACAGAGGTTATTAAGAGCTGTTTGGTAACAGGCTTTCCTTACACCTATTTAGATGAGGCTAATGGCCCGATACAGGTATTTGAAAAGCTAATAAGAAAAGGGGTCCCGGTTAGAAGATTAGGCAGTGCCGCTATTGACCTTTGCTGGGTAGCTGCTGGAAGGTTTGATGGATTTTACGAACATAAATTAGCGGCATGGGATAGCGCAGCAGGATTTTTAATAGTAGAAGAAGCCGGGGGTAAAGTAACCGATTTTAAAGGAGATTATTATTCGCCATACCAGCCGCACATTGTTGCAACAAATGGAAAAATTCATGACGAGTTGTTGGATGTAATAAATAACAGGAGGAAATTATGAGTAATGAAAGAACTGAAATATCAACCCTTGGAGAATTTGGCTTGATCGATCATCTTACAAAAAATAATGAAATAAAAAATTCATCAACCATTGTTACTGTTGGTGATGACGCTGCAGTTATTTATCACTTTGGCAAACAAACAGTTATTACCACCGACATGCTCATTGAAGGAATACATTTTGACCTGATGTATACGCCTTTAAAACATTTAGGCTATAAAAGCGTTGTTGTAAATCTAAGTGACATTTATGCTATGAATGCGACACCAACCCAAATTACCATGAGCATTGCATTCAGCAACCGGTTTAGCGTTGAAGCATTAGATGAATTTTACGAAGGAGTATATGCGGCTTGTGATAAGTACAATGTTGATCTTATCGGTGGGGATACGACTACCTCGCAAAAGGGTTTTATAATTTCCGTTACAGCAATAGGCGAGGTTACCCCTGATAAATATGTAACAAGAAGCGGGGCAAAGAAAGCAGACCTGATTTGTGTTTCGGGAGATTTAGGCGGCGCATTTTTAGGATTGACATTGTTAGAAAGAGAAAAGAAAATTTTTTTAGAAACCAAAGGCGTGCAGCCGGATCTGGAAAACCAGGATTATATTATCGGCAGAATATTAAAACCTGAAGCAAGGAAAGATATTATAGAATTCTTTGCTGCCAATGAAATAAGGCCGACTTCAATGATAGATGTGAGTGACGGATTAAGCAGCGAGGTGCTTCATATATGTAAGCAAAGCGATGTTGGTTGTGTTTTGTATGAAGAAAAAATTCCTGTAAATGACCTGGCAAGACAGTTTGCCTACAAGCTTGAGATAGATCCGACGGCATGCGCATTAAGCGGAGGCGAAGATTATGAATTGGTATTTACGCTTCCACAAAGTGATTATGACAAAGTGGTTTTGAATGAACAGATAAGTGTGATTGGCTACATCACTGAAAAAGATGAAGGAAAAAATATTATTATCAAAGGCGGCAACAAACATCCGATAACTGCACAGGGATGGGATGCCTTTAATAACTAACCTATATCCAAAGAATGAAATCCGGAAGTGTTTTTTTTATCTTGGTATTGTGCTTCGGGATCATAAGTTGTTCTGTATCCAAAAATTATAGCGCTGATAAAAAATATCCAAGAGAAAAATTACAGGAAGACTATACTCTTCTTAGAAATATCCTGGAAAAAAAACATCCCTCCCTTTATTGGTACACCTCCAAAGACAGCATGGATTATTATTTTGACGAAGGATATAAAAACATTGCAGACTCCATGACCGAGCTGCAGTTTGGCTGGAAGATATTAGCTCCTCTTACCAATAAAATTCATTGCGGGCATACCAGTTTTAGTATGAGCAAAGGATGGAACAGGTTTATAAGGAATAAAAGAATTCCATCTTTCCCGCTGTATTTAAAAATATGGAAAGATACAATGGTGGTAACCGCCAATGCTAACCGGAAAGATTCGGTTATAAAAAAAGGGATGCTCATTACCTCTATAAATGGGATGCGAAACCAGGATATGATAAAAAAAATATTTGGCTTTCTGGTACAGGATGGTTACGAGGAGAATGTTAACTACATCCGGTTAAGCACAAGCTTCTCCTATTTTCATCGAAATATTTTCGGGATATATAAAAACTATTCGGTTCAATACATTGATAGTCTCGGCCGGGAAAAGAAAACCCTTGTACCGTTGTTTGGGGTTACAGAAGATACCCTAAAGAAGATAAAAGTTTTTCCTCCTGTAAAACAAAAGCATGTAACACGCAAAGAAAAGTTAGAGAATGTGCGTTCATTAAAAACAACCAATGGCATATCTGTAATGACGATAAACAGCTTTGCAGGCGGTAGTTATCTAAAAGGTTTTTTCAGGCGATCTTTTAAATCAATAAAAAAAGATAATATCAAAAATCTAGTTATTGATATCCGTGCCAATGGCGGTGGCGATATTTCAAATTATGTTTCACTTGCAAAGTATATACGAAATACTCCGTTTAGGGTAGCCGATACTGCAGTGGCTATCAGCAAAAGCTTTGCTCCATATACCAGGTATATAAAGTCTGGTTTTTTTAATAACATCGGGTTACTTTTTCTTACCAAAAAAGGTACTGACGGACGCTACCATTTTGGATATTGGGAAAGGCATACAGTGCAACCAAAAACCAAAAACCATTATCCGGGAGATGTGTATGTGCTTACCAATGGGCTAACATTTTCTGCATCCTCTTTATTTTGTAATGCTGTCAAAGGTCAAAACAATGTTACACTGGTAGGAGAAAATACAGGCGGTGGCTGGCATGGAAATTCAGGTATTATGATTCCCGATATCACTTTACCCAATACAAAACTTAGGGTACGGCTGCCCATGTTCAGGTTGGTGCAATATCAACACGTACCAAAAACAGGAACCGGTGTTGTGCCCGATTTTTATGTAGGACCGACGGTAGAAAGTTCACGAAAAGATATTGACAGGAAAATGGAATTTGTAAAACAACTGGTTAAAGAAAAGAACAAATCAAATTCTAAATAACATTCAAAGCTTCATCAAGAAAAACAATATCCGCTTTGTATCCTTTTTTTATCATTCCAAATTGGTTACTCATTCCTAATAATCTTGCAGGATATAACGAAGCCATCCGTAATGCCTCTGATAATTCAATTCCTGTTTTCTCAACAAGATTTTTTACCCCCTTCACCATAGTTAATGCGGAGCCGCTAAGTATTCCCTTCGACTCGTATTTATCTCCTGCCAATTGATGAGGATATAATCCTTCATTGGTTTTTGTAACAGCATCCGTTATAATAAACAACCGCTCTTTCATTATTTGTTTTGCAATGCTTATCATTTCAAAATCTACATGGTAGCCATCAGGAATTATGCTTGACATTACAACCGGGTGTTGCAATACAGCTCCCGGCAAACCCGGCTCCCGGTGATGCAGCGGACTCATTGCATTAAATAAATGGGTGGCTGCTGCAATGCCGCTGTCAAAAGCATTTATTGCTTCGTCAAAACCGGCATTGCTATGGCCTGCAGAAATAATTATATCGTTAGATAAAATATAATCAATAACTTCTTTGCTGCAAGTTTCAGGAGCCAGTGTTATCATTTTTATTACGCCTTCACCATAAGCCAAAATATCTTTTACTTCATCCGGAGTTGGTGAATGAATTAAATTTTCAATATGTGCGCCGCGTTTTAATTTATTTATCCAGGGACCTTCAATGTGTAAACCCAAAACACCTTTACCGTTTTGTTCCCAATACTTTTTTATTGCATCAATGCATTTGTAAAATACTTCGATAGTGTTGGTGGCGACGGTTGGTAAAAAATAATGAGTACCCCCTGCCATGCAATGTTCATACAGTTTTTGAAGGCTATCGGTAGTTGGGTATGTTGCAAATAATTTTTCGGCGGCGCCGTATATCTGCATATCAATAAATGCAGGAGCAATCATGGGAAAATGTTTTACCATTCCTGTTTCATCCGGCAAAGAGACCATCGGAAGCACATCAACTATAAAGTTATTCTCAATAACAATTGAATGATCGGGAAGCCAGTCTGCGCCTGTAAAAATTTTATCAGCAGTAAATATGGTTCGCATAATTATGGTAATATTTCAAACGAATCCGCATCTCTCCGGAAAGGAAATTTCTCTCTCACTTCACTTAATTTTTCTTTTTGCAATGTATAAGTAGAAATGTCTTCTTCATTTGCTTTATGATATAGAATTTCCCCGAGCGGATCAACTATCATGCTGTTGCCATCGTGATAAATGTTGTTGCCATCGTTACCAACCCGGTTTACGCCAATTACATAACATTGATTTTCTATTGCTCTTGCCTGCAACAAGGTTTTCCATGCAGCAATCCTTCTTTCCGGCCAGTTAGCAACGTATATCAAAACATCATATTCGGCTTCGGATTGTTGTCGTGCCCAAACCGGAAATCGAAGATCATAACAAACCTGCAGATTTATTTTCCATCCTTTTACCTGTGCAATTAATCTTTTATTGCCTGCGGAATAATGATTGTGCTCATCCGCATAGGCAAACAAATGCCGTTTGTCATATAAGCCATAATCACCACTGGGTAACATCCAGATTAGACGGTTATAATATTTTCCATCATCTTCAATTATCACACTGCCGGTAAGAATTATTTTTTTAGAAGAAGCCATCTTCTTCATCCATTCAATAGTTTCTCCACTCATTGGTTCTGAAAAAAATTTTGGCTTCATACTAAAGCCTGTGCTAAACATTTCCGGTAGAATAACCACTTCTGTTTTCTCTTGTATACTCTCAATTTTTTGAGCAAGCATATCAAGGTTTGCTTTTTTATTTTCCCAGGTGAGATTAGTTTGTATAAGGGTTATAGTTAGAGAAGACATGGGGCAAAGTTATTGGATTGGGGCAAATGGAATATGCTTTCTGTAAATTTTGGGCAGGCCTCTATAATTGATTAGTTTTAGTTGCTACAATTTCATCAATAGCTACAATTAATATGAAGCCGATCCTATTAATTTTCATCCTGCTGGCATTCTTATCAACTAATTGTAATAAGCATTCGATTTTATCTTTAAATAAGAAGCAAAAACAAATTATTGCGTTCGTGCCTTTAGATGATTACAACATGATAGAGATAGACCCTGTAATTAAAGAAATTTCCGGTTTTTATAATAAACAGGTAATCGTTTTACATTCAGTAAATATTCCTGGTAAATTTTTTAACACTGCCCTTAAGCAATATTCGGCAGATTCAATAATTATGCTCTTATCCCATTTATATAATGACACTATAGTAGAAATAATAGGACTTATCCATAATCCTGTTTTTACAATAAAAGAAGTTAAGCCGGTTCCCTATTACAGTGAAAACATTTTTGGAATGGGTTATCAACCGGGAAATGCTTGTGTGGTTTCAGACTTTAAATTCAAAACCACAGATACAAAAATCTTCAATCAAAGACTGAGAAATGTAATTATTCATGAAGTAGGCCATAATCTTGGTTTATCTCATTGCCCGGATGATAAATGTATCATGTCAAAAAATAATGGGAATATTACAACATTGGATAATAGCGGAAATGATTATTGCAATAAGTGCAGAAACATATTAAATCGATAAGCCTCCGGTTAAAAATAATCACCATGAAAAAAATAATTTATACTTCCTTGTTTTTTCTGTTTTTTATCAGCGTACACGCCCAGAAAAAAAAAATCCGTCTTATTGTTCGCGGGGATGACATGGGCTATACACATTCAGGAAACGTAGCCCTTATTAAAAGTTATCAGGAAGGCATTGAAACTTCTATCGAAGTAATTGTTGCATCCCCCTGGTTTCCGGAAGCAGTCAAATTGTTACGGCAAAATCCCGGGGTGGATGTGGGCATTCATTTGGCAATAACAAGCGAATGGGAAAATATAAAATGGCGCCCCTTATCGGATTGTGCCAGCCTGAAAGACAGTAACGGATATTTTTACCCGATGGTTTACCCTAACAAAAATTACCCGGGTAAGTCCATACAGGAAAATCATTGGAACGTAACAGATATTGAAAAAGAGTTTAGGGCGCAAATTGAACTTGCTCTTAAAAAGCTACCCCGGATAAGCCATATATCAGCGCATATGGGTTGCACAGGTATTACAGGTGAAGTAAAGGCATTGACAAAAAAGCTGGCTAAGGAATATAATATTGATATTGACCCCGACGACTATCATGTAGTATCCGCTTACTATGAGGGACCATCAAAAACAGCTGCGCAAAAAATGCAAAGCTTCCTTTCTATGCTAAACAAACTGGAAGCCGGTAAAACATATTTATTTCTTGATCACCCCGGGATAAACAATGAAGAATTACGGGCTGTTTATCATATTGGATATGAGAATGTGGCAGAAGACAGGC
Source organism: Chitinophagaceae bacterium (assembly GCA_028288585.1). Classification (GTDB taxonomy): domain Bacteria; phylum Bacteroidota; class Bacteroidia; order Chitinophagales; family Chitinophagaceae; genus Ginsengibacter. The sequence continues at coordinate 63,535 of JAQBNL010000016.1, forward strand.
AAGGGGTAACAGATTTATTTACCAGCACAAAAGTGAAAACACTCATTAAGCAAAGAGGGATAGAGCTGATTGGTTACAAAGATTTAATACAGCGAAAAAAATAATGTTAGAACTTATAATTTATTCACCGTCTCTCTTACCAATTCTCCTTCATAACCCTTCTGCAATAAATAATCCTGCAGCTTTTTTTTCTTGCTAAAAACATTGCTTTCATTTTTTAATGTTTTCAATTTTTGTTCGGCAAGTTTTTGTAATGTCTTTTTATAATCAGATTCGCTTATTTCTTTTAATCCTTTTTTAATAGAGTATTCGCTTACCTGTTTTTGCCGTAGTGCATATTTTATTTTTACTCTTCCCCATTGGTTCATGCGGAATTTACCCCCGGCGTATTGTTTGGCAAAGCGTTCTTCGTTAAGATAATTCTCTTCTATCAGTTGCGCCATTAGTTGCCCCACATCATTTTTATACAAGCCGAGTGAATACAGCTTTTCCTTTACTTCGCTATGGCATCTTTCCCGGTAAACACAATACTGTTTTACCTGTGGAAGCGCCTGTTCTCTAGAAAGTTTTTTTAAATTCATAGCTTAAAAAGGGCAAACCCGCCTGCAGGAAGGCAGGCTAAAAAACAGCCAAACTACAAACTAAATTCTTTTATCTTTGGCTCACTAAAAAAAATTTATGAAGTTCATCGTTTCCTCGTCTCAATTACTAAAGCACCTGCAACAGATAAGCGGCGTAATTAATGCCAATACGGTTTTGCCAATACTCGAAGATTTTCTTTTTGAAATAGAGAAGAACAAGCTCACTGTTGTTGCCACTGACCTGGAGACCGTGATGAAAATACATCTTGACATTGAAGCGAAAGACAGCGGAAAAGTTTGTATCCCTTCAAAAATTTTGCTTGATTCATTAAAGAACATCGCCGAGCAACCGCTCACCTTTAATATTGATAAAAATTTCGGAATAGAAATAACCAGCGATAACGGCAAGTATAAAGTAATGGGTGAAAATCCTGATAACTTTCCGAAAGAGCCTGTTGCTGATGCGGCAACTTCTTTCACTATGCCTTCTTCCGCATTGGTTACTGCGATAAATAAAAGCCTGTTCGCTGTTAGCAATGACGACCTGCGACCTGCTATGACAGGAGTTTTCTTTGAGCTCGACACTAAAGGAATAACCTGTGTTGCCACGGATGCCCACCGCCTGGTTAGATATAAAAGAACAGATATAAGCTGTCCTAAAACAGATACTTTCATTGTTCCTAAAAAACCATTGAACTTATTAAAGAGCGCCCTACCCCAAAATGAAGATGAGCTCCAGATATCTTACAATAGCAACCACCTTTTTATAAAACATAATGGCACCGAATTGGTCTGCCGCCTTATTGATGCAAGGTTCCCAGATTATAAAGTGGTGATACCTACCGATAATCCCTACAAGCTTACGGTTAATAAAAATGATTTTCAAAATGCACTGCGCCGTGTAAGTGTTTTCAGCAATAAAAGCACTAACCAGGTTGCATTAACCATTAGCGGCAGCGAACTTCAGTTGGCTGCTCAGGATGTGGATTTTAGTTTTGAAGGAAACGAACGCATGACTTGTCAATACGATGGAGAGGATCTGCAGATAGCATTCAATGCAAAATTTTTAATTGAAATGCTGAATGCTGCCGATACTGACGAAGTTGTGATTGAATTAAGCACACCAACAAAAGCAGGAATTATCAAGCCTACAGAGGCTGATGAAAATGAAGAGCTACTAATGCTGGTAATGCCTTTGATGCTGAATAATTAAGACTCTCTTGCGGAGTTATATATTTAATTCTCTCTTGCCGGGAGATTTTTTATTTTTACTAAATGGAACTTGTCATCCTGCAAACGTTCGACAATTTTTTTAATGCCAATATACAATTAACAAGGTTAAGGGCTATGGGCATTGAATGCTATTTAAAAGATGAATATGTTGTTACTATAGATCCTTTTCTATCCAATGCAATTGGCGGCATAAAACTTATGGTTAGAAAAAGTGAGGAGCACAATGTGAGAAAGCTATTGAGAGAAATGAATGCTTCTTCTGATAGCAAACTTCTTTGTCCGCAATGTGGTTCTCATAAATTTATATTGGTACCAAAAAGAACAACTGAGAATCTTTTAGCCGCTATTACCACCTGGCTTTTTTCTGCCTATGCTGTTTCTGCAGAAAATGTCTATCAATGCACCGATTGCGGCTATGAAAGCGAAACGCTGCCGGAAGCAGAAACTGAACCTTACAATTAATGAAAACGATAGCTATGATACCCGCCCGCTATGCAGCCACCCGTTTTCCGGGCAAACTAATGCAAAAGCTGGGCGATAAATCTGTAATTGCACATACCTATAAAAATACAATGGCAACAAGATTGTTTGATGAAGTGGTGGTAGTGACCGATAGCCAAATAATTTTTGATGAGATTACACAGTATGGGGGCTATGTAACTATGAGTAAGCAATCACATGAAAGCGGCAGCGACAGGATAGCAGAAGCAGTTGCTGATCTTGAGGTGGACATTATTGTAAATGTACAGGGCGATGAGCCTTTTGTAAATAAAGAAGCTTTGCTGAAGCTCTTAAATATTTTTTATAAAGATGCCGGCAATAGTGTACAGGTGGCTTCCCTTATGCAGCAGATGAAAGATGAAAAGCAGGTAAACGACTCTAACTATGTAAAGGTGGTGGTTGACAAAAACATGAATGCATTAATGTTCAGCCGCAGCCCCATTCCTTATCCCAGGGATACAGATATTGCTCCTGTTTATTATGAGCACATCGGCATTTATGCTTTTAGAAAAAAGGCGCTGATGAATTTCACCGGCTGGGAAATGACTCCATTGGAAAGGGTTGAAAAAATTGAATGTCTCCGTTATCTTGAAAATGGGATTCCAATAAAAATGGTTGTCTCAGATTATATGGGTATTGAAATTGATACCCCTGAGGATTTGGAAAAAGCTCAAACGTTCCTTACCCGAATTAAAACGAATTAACCGGTTTTAATAATATTAGTGATAATTCGTGTAATTCTCTTTTAAATTCGTGTTTCAATTTTCTGTATGCAGTTTAGAAATTTTAAAATGGTGGGCTACGTTATTTATGGCCGCGGCGCTTTTAATCAATTAGACCAGATACTTGAACCTAACCGGAAGAATGGTTTGCCTATGATTTTTTTAGTAGATCATTTTTTTAAGAACAAAGAATTAGTAAACAGAATTCCTGTTAAGGAAAATGATAAAATAATTTTTGCTGATGTTACTTACGAACCCAAGACAACTTATGTTGACAGCATTGCTGCTGAATTAAAAGAAACGTTTGGAAATGTTAGTGGTGTTATTGGTATTGGCGGCGGAAGTACAATGGATCTTGCAAAAGCGGTTGCACTAATGATGACAAACCCCGGCTCATCCGCAGATTACCAGGGATGGGATTTAGTAAAGTTTCCGGGAGTTTATAAGGCCGGTATTCCCACATTAAGCGGCACGGGTGCCGAAGTAAGCCGCACCACTGTACTTACGGGGCCAACAAAAAAACTGGGAATGAATTCTGATTTCACTCCTTTTGACCAGATTGTTCTCGATCCTGAACTAACCGAAAACGCTCCAAAAGACCAGCGTTTTTATACAGGAATGGATTGCTATATTCATTGCATTGAAAGCCTGCAGGGAACTTATTTAAACGAATTCAGTAAATCTTATGGAGAAAAAGCTTTGCAACTATGCAGGGAAGTTTTTATTGAAAAGGATAATTGGGACAATGAAAGCGATGATAAATTAATGATGGCTTCTTATGCAGGGGGAATGAGCATTGCATATAGCCAGGTTGGTGTTGCCCATGCAGTAAGTTATGGTTTGAGTTATTTGCTCGGCATCAAACATGGCATTGGTAATTGTATTGTTTTCAATCATCTTGAAGAATATTATCTCGAAGGAGTGAGAGAATTTAAAAAGATGGTAGAGAAGAATGGTATCCATATTCCTGAAAATATTTGCAGCGGCTTAACTGAAGAACAATTCCGGGTAATGATAGACGTTTCCCTTGGTATGAAGCCCCTTTGGGAAAATGCCCTCGGAAAAGACTGGGAAAAAATCATGACAAGAGAAAAGCTGAAAGCACTCTATCAAAAATTATAATTCTATTTTCTATCTCCCGTTTGTGGTATGGGGGTTGGTTGGAATAACATTTGTAATTCGCACTACTAAAATGTTTTTATCCACCAATTCTTAATCTACCATCATGGAGCAAACAAGCCCGGAAACGGTAATCGTTAAAGACTCAAAATTCGGAAAGGGAATTTTTACAACTGTTGACCTTCCTAAAAAATTTATTCTTTTTAAAATAACAGGCATCCCACTTACATTTAGCGAAACTCTTGCGTTAGGAAACGATGAATGCTTTTGTTTACAGGTTGCTATTGATAAATATATAATTCCTGACCACCCCTTTCACCTTAGCAATCACTCCTGCGAGCCCAATTGCGGTATAACAAGGAACATGGAATTTATAACCCTTCGTGATATAGAGAAAGGAGAAGAATTATTTTGGGATTATTCCACCTCTATGCTGGAAAGGCACTGGAAATTACAATGTAACTGTGGCTCTGCTGAATGCCGGCACATTATTACGGATTTTGACCTGCTGCCCTTTAATTTACAGCAGAAATATTTACAAATGAAGATTGTTATGCCCTTCATCACCGAGGAGCTTTATGGTTTGCCAACCATTGAACGGCTTAATGGGTCAAAACAATTTGCGATGGGTAAATAACCTCACATTATACATAGTTGCCATATTCCCACAAAATGGACCACATTGAGGATTTTTTTGCACAAGTTCTTCATTTTTAGTAACTTCCGTTAAAAGGGGATAGTTTAGATACCATTGGCATATAAATAGCATTTATTCTGAGACATGAATTTGGTAAATCCCTTTAATTAACCAGTTTAATACCTTACAAATATGGATTTAATATGTTTTAGTCACTTAAGATGGAACTTTGTTTACCAGAGGCCCCAGCACCTTATGAACAGGTATGCGAGGCAAAACCGTGTGTTTTTAATTGAAGAACCTCTTTTTGATGTTGATGATAGCCAGTTGCAATTAGACCGTAAAGGAAACTTAACAGTTGTTATCCCGCATATCCAGCATGGTCTTTCAGAAGAGGATGCCGTTTTTCAACAGGTAATGCTGCTAAGATTGCTGTTTGAGGAAGAGAATATCACCGATTATTTCTTTTGGTATTATACTCCAATGGCGCTGGCTGTGGGAAATTACTTCTCTCCTAAAATGATTATATATGATTGTATGGATGAGCTGTCATTGTTTAAAAATGCACCCCCTGCATTAAAAGAGAGGGAAAAAGAATTGTTCGATAAAGCTGACCTAGTATTTACAGGTGGCCATAATTTATACCAGGCAAAAAAGGATTCTCATCATAATATTTTTCCTTTTCCAAGCAGTATAGATAAAGAGCATTTTGCACAGGCCCGTAACATCACAACCAATCGGGAAGACCAGGCAGATATTCCTCATCCAAGATTTGGTTTCTACGGAGTGATTGATGAAAGATTTGATATAGATCTTATAAAAGAAGTGGCTGAAAGAAAACCGGAATGGCATTTTGTAATTGTTGGCCCTACGGTTAAAATAGATCCCGAAACGCTTCCCCGATTAAATAACATTCATTACCTGGGCAGCAGAAGCTATGAAGAACTTCCAAAGTATCTTGCCGGTTGGGATATTGCACTCATTCCCTTTCTTAGAAATGATTCCACAAGGTATATTAGTCCAACAAAAACGCCGGAATATCTTGCCGGAGGAAAACCGGTTATATCAACCTCTATAATTGATGTAGTAACACCTTATGGCGTAAATAACCTTGTTCATATAGCTGATACGGCTGACGAATTTATAGCCGCGGCGGAAATTGAGTTTAACAGACAGGATCGTGATAAGTGGCTTGAAAAAATTGATCAGTTCCTTTCACAAAATTCATGGGATAAAACATGGAGTAGAATGATGCAGCACATCACCGATACCATAAAAGCAAAATTGAATGGGAGTGCGAATAACATTTTAAAAAATTTAAACAATAAGGAGAACGTATATGTTTGATTATTTAATAGTTGGGGCTGGCTTCGCAGGTAGTGTGCTGGCAGAAAGACTGGCTTCAAAAGCAGGAAAAAAGGTTTTAATTATAGATCAGCGGAACCACATTGGTGGTAATGCCTATGATTATTATAATAAAGATGGCATATTGGTTCATAAATATGGGCCCCATATTTTTCATACCAACTCAAAAGATGTGTTTGAATATTTGAGCCAGTTTACACCATGGAGACAATATGAGCATAAAGTACTGGCAAGCGTTGACGGGCAATTGGTTCCCATACCTATCAACCTTAATACAATCAACCAGATGTACGGCCTTAATCTTAGCTCTGACCAGGTAGAGGATTTTTTTGCATCCCGGGCAGAAAAGGTGAGCAGGGTGGTAACGTCAGAAGATGTGGTAGTAAGTAAAGTGGGTCGTGAATTATATGAAAAATTCTTTAAAGGATATACACGCAAGCAATGGGATCTTGACCCTTCGGAGCTCGATGCTTCGGTAACAGCAAGGGTGCCAACAAGAACAAATAAAGATGACAGGTATTTTACTGATACCTACCAGGCTATGCCATTGTATGGATATACAAAGATGTTTGAGAAAATGTTATCTCATCCCAACATTAAAATAATGTTGAACACTGATTATAAAGAAATAGTAGATAGTATTCCGCATAAGTTTATGATCTATACGGGCCCCGTGGATGCCTATTTTAATTACTGCTATGGAAAGCTTCCTTACCGGTCCCTGGAATTTAAATTTGAAACCGTAGAGGCAGAAAAATATCAACAGACAGGCACCGTAAATTATCCAAATGAACATCCATATACAAGGATAACCGATTTTAAATACCTGACCGGTCAAAAACATCCAAAGACAACAATAGTATATGAATATCCTAAAGCCGAAGGAGATCCTTACTACCCCGTTCCCCGGCCGGAAAATGCGGAGATCTATAAAAAATATCAGCAGCTTACTGCTGCTATGACAAATACTTATTTTGTTGGGCGGCTTGCTACTTATAAATATTACAATATGGACCAGGTAGTAGCCCAATCACTAACCCTGTTTAAAAAATTGATGCAACGTCAACCGGAAACTCATGTCAACGGACAAAAAGTTACAACAAGCAAGCTCCAGCAATCTTGAGCTTTGGGGTGGTATTGAATGCACTATAAACAGGATTAATGATACCTATCTTGACCAGCTGGAGTATGCCAATCATTATACAAGAGAAACCGATCCTTCTCTCATTGCCGGGCTGGGTATAAAAACCCTGCGCTATCCAATTTTATGGGAACGGCATCAACCAAATCCTTACACAGAAATAGATTGGAGCTGGACAGAAAAACAATTGGCTATTTTAATCAATAAGGGTATTAAACCTATTGCAGGGTTAGTTCATCATGGCAGTGGGCCTGCGTTCACTAATTTACTGGATGAAAATTTTGCTGAAGGCCTCGCAAACTATGCTGAAAAAGTAGCAACAAAGTTTCCATGGATAGAATATTATACCCCCGTTAATGAGCCACTGACCACTGCACGCTTTAGCGGGTTGTATGGCTTTTGGTACCCACATGCAAAGAACGATGTAAGTTTTGCTAAAATGCTTTTGAACCAAATGAAAGGTGTTGTTTTGGCAATGAAGGCAATCCGCAGGATTAACCCCTCCGCAATGCTGGTACAAACAGAAGACCTCGGAAAAACTTATTGCTCTCCTTCCTTACAATACCAGGCAAATTTTGAAAACGAAAGAAGATGGCTTACTTATGACCTGTTGTGCGGTAATGTAAAGCCGGGGCATAAAATGTGGAATTATTTTTTAAGATTAGGAATACCGGAAACCTCTTTAAATTTCTTTTTAGAGAATCCTTGCCCGCCGGCTATAATGGGGTTCAATCATTATATAACTTCTGAACGTTTTATTGATGAGGATTATAAAAAATATCCCTCCTTTACACATGGGGGTAACGAGTTGCAGGTGTATGCAGATGTAGAAGCGTGCCGGGTTCCGCATAGCCAACCCAGCGGCTTAAGGGTATTATTAAAAGAGGCCTGGCAAAAATTTAAATTACCAATAGCAATAACTGAAGTGCAGCTTAATTGCGGCAGAGAAGATCAGGCAAGATGGTTAACAGAAGTGTGGGATATTTGTTTATCTCTCAGGAATGAGGGATTAGATATTAGAGCTGTTACTGCCTGGGCATTATTTGGATCTTACGGATGGAATAAGCTGCTGACTTCAAAAAAAATGGATTATGAACCCGGGGCATTTGATGTGGGTTCCGGATTTCCAAGAGCTACAGTGCTAACATCTGTTATCAAAGCATTGGTCTCCCAACAAAAATATTCTCATCCATTAATTGAACATAAAGGATGGTGGCAGAGAGATATCCGGTTTGTTTATGAAAAATCTTTTAAAACAACAACAGCACTGCCTGACCATGATAATTCTCAGCCTGTATTAATTATTGGTAAACATGGAACGCTCGGAAAAGCTTTTGGAAAAATATGTGGCATCCGTTCTATTAATTTTAAATTACTGGGCAGGCAGGAGCTTGATATTACGAATGAGTTACAAATTGAGGAGGCTATAAACAAATATAATCCGTGGGCTATTATAAATGCGGCCGGTTTTGTAAGAGTTGATGATGCTGAAACAGAAATCGAAAAATGTTTTAATGATAATTCCAGGGCTGTAAATTTATTGGCTGGCGCCTGTAAAAAATATGGAATACAATTTATGACCTTTTCTTCTGACCTTGTTTTTGACGGAACTAAACAGCATCCTTATGTAGAAGGTGATAAAATTAATCCGCTTAATATTTATGGCAGAAGTAAAGCCGAGGCCGAATCTGTTGTTTTAAATATTAATCCTAATACGCTTGTTATTAGAACAAGCGCATTTTTTGGACCGTGGGATGAGTATAATTTTGTAAGTAATGTAATTAACACACTTTCTGCCAATAATAATTTTGCAGCAGCATCCGATATTTTTATTTCTCCTACCTACGTACCCGACCTTGTAAATGTGTCGCTTGATTTATTGGTTGATAATGAAAAAGGAATTTGGCATCTTGCCAATAATGGAGAAATAACATGGGCTAACCTGGCAAGAAAAGTTTCGGATAAGGCTGGCTTAGATACCGATCTTGTAGAAGGACAACCAATACATCTCCTAAACTGGAAAGCGCTCCGTCCCAAATACAGCGTGCTTAAAAGTGAAAAAGGAATTCTGCTTCCTACGCTGGATAATGCATTAATGCGTTACTTTGAAGAACGCAGCATTTCAATTGAACCGGCAACAATCAGCATTAAATAAGGTTATGAATACAGCTAAAATAATAAGGCACCGCCATAAAATACATCGTTATATTAACGATGATCTTAAATCTGTTGAAGAAGACACGCATTTCAAAATAGTTTTTTCTGCACCATCTGAAATGGAAAAATTTAAAGCCTGGATAGAAAGAAACGGCGGTGAGTATAATTATAATAAAAGTGAATGCAGGCAGGAAGGAAAAATGCCGCCTGCAGTTGACGATCTGTTTAAAGATGAAATATGTTGGTGCGATATTATGACCTATTATATTCTGCACGTTGCCGGCTATTCCTATCACTCTTCTATACATCCATATAAAGGAGAGGTATATATTAAGTCTGCGTAAATTTACCCGAAAATTTTATTGGCTTATTTTTTATTTAATCATATGCTTATTAAATTATTTTCATCGTAATTTTCAATAATTAAATAAGGCTCATGCTGCAAAAATTACGGTCGGGAAAATATTTATCTCTTTTAATAAATCCCCTTGATCTCCTCAGGACAAAAAAAGTATTGCAGGTAAACCCTACCATTGAAGCGCAAAGGAAAGAGCCTGAAGAAACAAAAATTTTTGTTTACGATTATAACAGTGAGGAGGTAAAGGTAGAGGAGGTGGCCTCGCTGCCTGCCTGTTACAAATATCTTGACTCTGCAAAAGCAAGCTGGATAAATGTTGATGGGTTACGCAAAAGCGATGTTGAAGAAATTTGTAATCATTATGGAATACACCCGCTTATCGCCGAAGATATTTTAAGCATTGGCCAGCGCCCAAAGATGGATGAGCTGAACGGATTATTGTTTTGCTTATTAAACATGCTCTATTTTAATGAAACAGATAACACCGTGGAAAGTGAGCAGGTAAGTATTGTGCTAGGGAAAAATTTTGTTATCAGCTTCCAGGAAGATAATACAAAAGATGTATTTAATCCTTTAAGAGAAAAAATAAAAATTGCAGGAAGCAAAATAAGGCAAAGCGGCGCCGATTATTTATTCTATTCGCTGATAGATATGATAGTTGACAATTATTTTTTAGTGATGGAGAAACTGGGCGAAAGAATTGAAGCATTGGAAGAAGATATAACACGGCGTGCAGACACAAAAACGCTTTCGAAAATAAATACGCTGCGTAAAGAAATGATCGTTTTAAAAAGAAGCATCTCTCCTGTACGGGAGGTCATCAACGGAATTTTGCGAAGCGAAAGCAACCTGGTAGATGAAAAAACAGAAAAATATTTTAAAGATGTTTACGATCATATTGTACAGGCAAATGAACTGGCAGAGAATTACCGTGATATGATGATAAACCTTCAGGATCTTTATTTAAGCAATGTGAATTTAAAGATGAATGAAGTGATGAAGGTTATGGCCGTAGTTACGTGTTTGCTGGCACCGGCAACCGTTATCGGTGGGATCTTCGGGATGAACTTTGAAAAAATTCCGTGGCTGCATAACCAGTTTGGATTTTATCTTGCCGTAGGTATGATGCTTATAATTCCTATCTGGATGATAGTGATGTTTAAAAGAAGGGGGTGGTTTTGATTACTTTTTTTTATCTGCTGCCTTTTTATAAATTGGCACCGTACTGCAAGGTTCCCCATACATTATACTCTTTACCACAGGCGTAAGCAATTTTGTTATTTCAACATACGCTGTTTCAGAAATACTTTTATCCCCGCAGCCTTTTATCACAACACGTTTATCAGTAAATTCATTTACGTTTATCCTGGAAAGATTTTTTAAAAATAATGTTCTGTGCAAAAAATCCTCTGTACCAAAAACAACTTCTTTGGCAACGGGTTGCAAATATGTTGCGGCAAGCATATAAGCCCACATGGGTATTACTGCATCTGCAGAGCAGGTGATGGCAACATTTTTATTTTGGTAAGATGTCCAGTCAAGATTTTTTAAAGCTTCGCGGTAATCTTTTTCTTTTAATATCAGCTCCATAAAAAGATGGTCCTTTAAATCAAACACCGCTGTTTCCTCTTTTGGATAATACTCTTCAAGGTCAAGGGTTACCAACCCGCTCTCCGCTACTTTATTTACAAATACATCTTCCATACTGCAAATTTACGAAGTGCAAAAGAATTAATAAGCGCAATCCTTTGTGAGTAACGGAATTTTATATTACCTGCTTACATCCGATTTAAATCAGGATGGGGTTAATAACAAAAGATATCTCTAAAAAAACTTACTTCTCTTATCCTTAATATCCGCTGTCTTTTTTAATGCTTCGAAAGATTTACCTACAGCAGACTGTAATGCCTGGTTTAGTTTCATAGTTCTTTGTTGTTGTGCAATAGCATCGGGTGCCGGCGGTTTTGTATTAATGCTGTTAACCTTAATTACAAATACACCTGTATTGCCTTCTATAGCGGGAGAAACTTTGGTTTGATAATCTTTATTAAAAGAAGCGCCTGCAACTTTTGGCTCATTACCTACACCATTAATTATGGCAGCATTAAAAGTTAGCGTTGAATCTGCCCCTGTTGTAAGCACCTGCTTTTGGTATGCGGCGGCAGCGGTTTCCAGTGTGGCAGTGTTGCCAAGTTTTTTCTTAATCTCTTCCGCTTTTTTGTTATTGCGAACCAGTGATTCTACCAATGGCCTTGCAGTCTTAACATCCGGTAATCCTTCTTTTACTTTTTTAGTAACTACGGCTACCACAAATTGATTGCCCACGCTAAAGGGCTCAGATACCTCTCCTTCTTTTGCATCGAATGCCCATTTTACAATAGACCGTGCATCCTGCAAGCCTCCAAGCTGTGCATCATTTTCTTTTACAACGGCAGGCACATCAACTTTGCTTAACCCGTTTTTCTTTATATACTCATCAAATGCTTTTATGTCCCTTGCCTGTCCTGAAAGCTTTGTTGCTGCAGCATTTGCCGCGTTAACTGTTTCATCACTGGGTATAATTTCTTTTGCCAGGTACGCCACCTTATAGGCAGGCTGCGGATTTTTCTTTTCCAGTATTTCTATATAATGCCAGCCGAATTGTGTTTTTACAACCTTCTTAGTTTCGCCTGGTTCATTCAGTAAAAAATCTCCAAACTCTTTTGCAAAATTTTCGCTTTGTATAGTAGTAAGGTCAAATGTCATTACACCTTTATCTTTTTTCGCAGCCTCGTCAGTAGAATATTTTTCTTCCAACGCAGTAAAATCTGCGCCTGCTTTTATTGCTGCTGCAATACTGTCTATCTTTTGTTTAGCAATGCTATCGGCCATTATAACCGCTCCTGTTTGGGGGTTATTGGTTCCTAATAATATATGCCTGCATTTTATACTGTCGGGTAAAATTTTGGTTGAAAGTTTTTTTGCCAGTACATAATTTCCTCCGTCAAGGTATGGTCCGAAAACTTTTCCGTCAGAGAGGTTTATGATAGAATCTTTATTAGGCATCTGCATCTTTGATTTTAAAGCGTAGCCATCAAAGAAATTTATTGCCGTGGTATTCCTGGCCAAAAATGCTTTTGCATTGGTATCTGCTGCAAATTGAGGTTTTAAACTCTCTACCATATTTCTAACCTCCGCACTATCCTTAGCACTGGGTGAGGCGCTGAAGGTTATATAAGAAATCATTCTGCCGGCTTCCTGCTTATATTTTAATTTATTTTTTTCAAGATATTTTTCAATATCATCGTCTGTTACTTTTATTGCACTGTCGCTTATTTCAGCGTATGGGATGGCCACGTAAGAAATATTTGCAAAAGAATTATCCTCTTCGTTTTCTTTGGCCACCATCCATGACGGGGTATACATACTGCCGGCAATCATGGAAGTATATTTTGTATAAAGGCTGTTTAACCGCATAGGGTCTATCACCTGTGAATTAACTGCCAGACGTTGCTCCTCGTTTTTTGACCTTTTTGTTTCTGCCCACCATTGCTGCGCTTTTGCCACATCGTATTGCCCGGTTTGAGGGTCAGTAAATGCCTGCTTTAACTGTTGCGGAGCATCGTCACTAAACATAGTAACGCTCATTTCTCTTGGCGTAAAGGCCAATCCTAATTTCTCGAATTCTCCTGCTACAATTCTTTCTGCTACCATCTGGTCCCAAACACCCTGCATTATTTGCTGCCGTACCCCGCCGTTAGTATTTGGATATTGCGCCTCAGCATCTTTTACCTTTGAGTTAAATTCATCGAGCTCAATATCCTTTCCGTTTACTACGCCTAAGGTTTTTGAATTATCGCTGCCCCCAAACAATCCTTTTGCAGCACCGCTGCGGGCATCCATTAATAAAAATCCAATAAGGCTTAATGCAATTACGCCAATAACAATGGCGGCTCCTTTATCACGTATGGTCTGAATAATAGACATAGATTGCGGTTCGTTGTTTTAAATAAGGCGGCAAAAATAGGCTAAATTAGGATAGTAACAAAGTGAAGAAAGCCTGTATAATTAGGTATGACAACCGTTTTAGGGGGTAAGAATAATGATTTGTTTTTAAGTTTTTCAAACCTTCAAATTTTTCTGTTAACAATGGTATGGGGAGAATTTGTTTTTCCTGTTGAAAAGCGGTCTTTCTTTAAAAATATTCCTTGATAAGAAAGGGTTAATTATGCTGATTATCGGGATGCTCCCGTTAAAAGGATAGTAACCCACATTTTACCCATACTTCACTAACATGAAATTTTTAAAAATATTCAATAATGTTTTCCTCATACTTTTTAATCCACTTATGTTGACAAACATGCTGCTGTTTATACCAGCATTGTTAAAAGTGAATGTTAATATTTTGTGGAAGAGAGTGGATAAGATGGAAGTTTTAATTTTGCATCAGATGTTTTTAATTTCCTTTCCACAAATTCACACCCATAATAGTAATAAGCTATTATATAAATAAGGTATTAAATACTAATACTATGGTTGATATACACATTGAGGCGGCAAAAAAAAATCTTGAGCAAAAAGGTTTTTTAGATGTTGAGATTGATGTTAACTTGGACCTCTTCTCAGAAATTGAAAGATTAAAAAAAGAAAAAAATGCCATCATACTTGCCCACTACTACCAGGAACCCGATATACAGGATGTTGCAGATTTTATTGGCGACAGCCTTGGGCTTGCACAACAGGCAGAAAAAACCAAAGCTGATATCATCGTTTTTGCCGGAGTTCATTTCATGGCTGAGACCGCAAAGATCCTTAATCCCCATAAAAAAGTTTTACTACCCGATCTTAAAGCCGGATGTTCCCTGGCAGATTCAGCACCACCGCCACTTTTCAAACAGTTCAGGGACAAATATCCCGACCACATTGTTATTAGCTACATCAACTGCTCGGCAGGAATAAAAGCGCTCAGCGATATCATCTGCACCTCTTCCAATGCTGAAAAAATAATTGAAAGCTTACCACCGGAACAGAAAATAATTTTTGCGCCTGATAAAAACCTTGGCGCCTATTTAAAAAAGAAAACAGGACGTGATATGGTTTTATGGAATGGAGCCTGCATTGTTCATGAAATATTCAGCCTGGAGAAAATTACTAAATTAAAGATCCGTCATCCCAAAGCAAAAGTGATCGCACATCCTGAATGTGAAGAGCCTGTATTACGAGTAGCAGATTATATTGGCAGCACAACCTCTCTTTTAAAATACAGCATAACGGATGATGCTCAGGAATACATTGTAGCAACAGAAACCGGCATCCTTCACCAGATGCAAAAGAATTCTCCGCACAAAACATTTATTCCTGCACCACCTGAAAATATGTGTGCCTGCAATGATTGTCCTTATATGAAATTAAATACATTGGAAAAATTGTACCTGTGTATGGAGTATGAAGAACCACAGATTATTATGGATGAAAATTTAATGAGACTTGCAAAAAAACCAATTGAGAGAATGCTGGAGATAAGCCATAAGTATGGGTTGTAACAGAACTGCAGAGAATATAATTCCGTCATGCCCCGGCTTACTAACGTTAAGGTGTATTGGCTATCCGTTGGGCTAATTGTGCTTTTGCGGACCGATTAATAGTTAGTCGTTTAGTCGACTGTGGCAATAAATTTTTTACCATTTGGTGATCCGAACTTTTTCAATTCCAAGTTTTTTTATTCTTGAATTAAGAGTTGAAACTTTCATCTTCAGTAATTCTGCTGCCCCACCTGCCCCGTAAACTTTCCAATTGCAACCTTTTAAGGTAGCCATGATGTGGTCTCTTTCATTTTCAGCAATACTCTTCAAATTTCTATCAGAAGAAATTGTCTTTATAATTTCCGGATTAAGATAAAACTCAGTAACAATCGGTCCTTTTGTAAGTAAAGCAGTACGCTGCATTAAATTTTCTAATTCTCTTACATTTCCAGGCCATTCATAACTTTCCATTTGCCTTATAACTTCGGCAGAAAAACCTGTAATGATCTTTCTCTCCATGTCGGCGAATTTGGTGACGAAAGAATTCGACAAGAGCATAATATCTTCTTTTCTTTCCCGTAATGGAGGGATTATAATTCGAAAAACATTTAACCTGTAATAAAGATCTATTCTGAATTTTCCAGTGGCAACTTCTTCATCAAGATGCCGATTAGTGGCAGCTATAATACGAACATCAATAGTTTTAGTTTTACCACCTACAGGCTGAATTTCTTTTTGCTGTATGACGCGAAGAAATTTCACCTGTAAATCTGCAGACAGTTCTCCTATTTCATCCAGGAAAATTGTTCCCCCATCAGCCTCTTCAAATTTGCCGATTCTTTTTTCTAAGGCTCCGGTAAACGATCCCTTCTCATGTCCGAACAATTCAGATTCTATTATGCCGGGAGGTAAAGCAGCACAGTTTACTACAACCATTGGCTTCATATTTCTCCGTGAGTTTTTGTGAAGTGCTCTCGCCACCAATTCTTTTCCCGTTCCACTTTCACCAAGAATTAAGACAGTTGTCTCGGAAGGGCCAGCAAGCTTTATATGCTCCAATACACTTTGCATTGACTTGCTTTGTGTGATAATATTCGGTCCATCTTTGCTTTCAGTTAAAGTCCTGCTTACGTCCTGCTCATTTATTCTCAATCCAAATTTTTGCATCGTACCATGCAGTTCGAGGGCTACTTCCAGTGCTGCAAGCACATCACGCTGACGGAATGGTTTCACCAAAAAACCGAATGGTTTGGTAGCTTTAGCAGCAAGAAAAACTTTGCGATTTGAATTTGCTGACAAATAAACAAATGGGACTTTTCTTGTAGCAAGAATTTTTGCAAAGTCGATGCCGGTTAGTGCTCCCTGAAGATAAATATCCAATAATACTACATCCGGTTTGTGCCGGTCAAGCATATCCATAGCCTCAACGAATGATGCTGCGATCGGCACAACAGCATAGCCAGCCCGATCAAGAATAAGCCTAAGATTATTGGCCTCAATAAACTGATCTTCGACTATGAGAATTTTAAGTTTCATTGTTCAATGTTCTCGCTTTTTACATAGGCCATTTGATTGGTAAGCGGTCCTTTCTTGAATTCAACACTAAGTTC